>NZ_JBVIKC010000023.1:0-122979 GCF_055581065.1 Streptomyces sp. NPDC031479 | reverse complement strand
CGTTGGGGGAGGGACTGGCGAGAACTTTGGGGGGTTTTTCTGGAAGGATTACGCCCCCGCAAATTGGTAGAACCCCCACCGCTTTCGGGGGGGGGGGGGGGGGGGGGGGGGGGGCTCCCCGTCCCCCCCCCCCCCTCCTCACCCGTTCGGGCGCATCGCGCCTCAGAGTTGATAGGCCCCGGCCGCGACGAGTTCCAGCACCGGGCGCCAGTCCTCCATCACCCCGGCCTCCAGCCCCGCCGCCCGGCCCGCACGGGCCGCCTGGCGCAGTGTCTCCGCCTCCGGCTCGGCGCCCGGGGCGGGCGGGCGCAGGAGCCGGGCCACTCGGTCGCCCAGCAGCGGACGGACCGCCTCCGCAGTGCGCCCGTCCGGGTCCGCGGGCGCCCCCGGGCCGCCTTCCGGGGGCAGCAGCCGCCCCAGGCCGTGGAGCAGGCCGGCCACTTGGAGTTCCTTGTCGAACGGATGCGAGCGGCGCAGAAGCGCCGCAGTCTGTAGTCCGAGGTCGCGGTCGGAAGCGTCCGGGGCCTCGTGATGGGCGTGCAGAAGGTCCATCAGCTCGTCGACACTGCCGAACGCGGGTACTCCTGACCTCGCCACCGTGACTCCCTCTGTCGTCTCCGCTCGCGTGCCTCCGCACCCGAGCAGATCAGTCCCGGCGGACACGCCGGTGGGCGACTTCCTGAACTCGGGGAGAAAACAAGCGGTCCAGCGCGGATTTTACCGTTCCATCGAGCGGACCCCCGCTCATATGTGTACCCTGAAGCGCAAGGAGCCTCACCCGGGCCCCGCTCCACCATGGCGCCACCGCGTCCGGAAGACCTTCTATATCCCTATTCCGGCGCGCGGACGAGCCCGCCGGGTTACGCGACACAAGGGAGTGCGCGGTGACTGAGATGACCAAGACCGACCCGACCATGGAGCGCACGGGCTGGAGGGCGAGCACGCGGTCCGACGAACTCGGCAGCCTCGAGGTCTGGGCCCGCTCCGCACCCATCCGGCTCGCCGGCTACGAGGACGACCTGGCGGAACCGCACATCCTGCCCGGCATCGACTAGGGCCGGAGCCCGACGCGCCCCCGCACCCGAGGGTGACGGGGGCGCGCCACGTCGCGGGGCGGATCCGCGTTCCCGCCGTCCGCGCGGGGTTCCCGTCCGGCCTACGCCGTGAGCGTCATCGCTATGGGCGATCATGACTTCCCCCGGCGGATCCGCCCCGGCAAGGTCGGACCCATGAAGCTACTGATGCTGGGTGGGACCGAATTCGTCGGGCGCGCGATCACCGAAGACGCCCTGGAGCGGGGCTGGGAGGTGACCGTCTTCCACCGGGGGCACCACGCGCCCCCGCCGGGAACCTCCGCCGTCCACGGGGACCGTACGCTCCCCGGCGGCCTGGACTCCCTCGCCGAGGGGGAGTGGGACCTCGTCGTCGACACCTGGGGCGGCGCCCCCACCGCGGTCCGCGACAGTGCCCGCCTGCTGGCCGGCCGGGTCGGCCGGTACGTGTACGTCTCCACCCGTTCGGTCTACGCCTACCCCCCGACCGCGGGCCCCGGTGAGGACGCCCCGCTGGTCGAGGGATCGCCCGACGCGGACTCCGTCGCCTACGCCGAGGACAAGAGGGGCGCCGAGATCGCCGCCGTCGACGCCTTCGGGGAGCGCGCGCTGCTCGTGCGCGCCGGGCTGATCCTCGGTCCGTACGAGAACGTCGGCCGACTGCCCTGGTGGCTGAACCGGGTCGCGCGCGGCGGCCCCCTCCTGGCCCCCGGACGCCCCGGGCTCCCGCTCCAGTACATCGACGTGCGCGACCTCGCGCACTGGACCCTGGACGCGGCGGAGGCCGGCCACGGCGGCGCCTACGACCTGATCTCCCCGCTGGGCCACGCCACGATGGGCAGCCTCCTGGAGGCCTGCGCCGCCGCCGCCGGTGTACCCCTGGAGCCGCGCTGGACCGACCAGGCCGTGATCGAGGCGGCGGGGATCCAGCCCTGGACCGAACTGCCCGTCTGGATCCCGGAGGGCGAGGGTCATGCCCACATGTTCGGCGGCGACGCCACCCGGGCCCTGGAAACAGGCCTGAAGTGCCGCCCCGTCGAGGAGACGGCCGCCGACACCTGGGCCTGGCTCCGCTCCCTCGGCGGCGTCGCCCCCCAGCGCTCCGACCGGCCCGCGCCGGGCATCTCCGCCGAGCGGGAGGCGGACCTACTCGGGCTCTGAGGCGCGGGCTCCGGCGAGCCGGGTCGGCGGCAGGTACTCGCGCAGCGGCGTGCGGTGCCACCAGGCGCCCGTCTCGCGGAGCTCCCGCCAGGTGGTGAACCGGTACCGGTAGAGCCGGGCCCGCACGAACCGCGGCGGGGCGTCCGGGAAGGGGTTGTGGCGGATCAGCCGCAGCGTGTCCCGGTCGCCCGCCAGCAGCCGCTCGACGAACGGCCCGAACCAGTCCCGGGCATAGCCGGGGGAGAGGGCCGCGAACCACATCAGCCAGTCCAGCCGCAGGTGGTACGGGGCGAACTGGCGCGGCATCCGCAGCGGATCGCCCGGCTTGCCCTTGAAGCCGTACTCCCGCCAGGCGCCGTCCTCGCGGGGCACCGCGTCGGCGGTCCCCTCGACCACGACCTCGTCGCGGATCCGCCCGACCGTGCCGAACGCCCCGTAGGTGTTGACCAGGTGGAGCGGGTCGAAGGACCGGTTCATCACCTGGCGCGGCGAGATCATGTTGGCCACCGGATGCCGGCTGAGCACCAGGACCAGCGCCGTCACCGCGCAGACGAGGACGACGAACCAGACCGGTGCCGCGCCCGACGCGGCGGCGGGCGGGGTACCGGCGAGCGCGGTGAAGTCGACGGCCGGAAGCGCGAGCGTGATCGTCAGCCAGTTCAGCCAGGCGAAGTTGCCCGACAGCACCAGCCACAGCTGGGTGGCCACCATGACGCACGCCGCGTACGAGGCCACCGGCTGTGGCGTGAACAGCAGGACCGGGACGATCAGTTGGGTCACGTGGTTCGCCGCGCACTCCACCCGGTGGACGGGGCGCGGCAGACGGTGGAAGAACCAGCTGAGCGGACCGGGCATCGGCTGCGTCTCGTGATGGTGGTAGAGACAGGTGAGCCTGCGCCAGCAGGCGTCGCCGCGCATCTTGATCAGCCCGGCGCCGAACTCCACCCGGAACAGCACCCACCGCAGCAGCCACAGCACCAGCACGGGCGGCCCGGTCCGGGAGTTGCCGAGGAAGACGGCCAGGAACCCGACCTCCAGCAGCAGGGACTCCCAGCCGAAGGAGTACCAGGTCTGCCCCACGTTCACGATCGACAGGTAGAGCAGCCACAGCACCGTCCACATCCCCATGGCCGCGCCCAGCGGCACGAGGTCGCCCGCGCCCGCGGCCAGCGCCGCCGCGAGGGCCGCCCCGGCCCACGCGCAGCCGGCGAAGAGTCCGTCGGAGTAGCGCAGTTGGAACAGGCTCGGGGCGTGGCGGAAGGGCATGTACCGCAGGTAGTCCGGGACGGGCAGCATGCCGCGCGCCCCGATCAGGGCCCGGAACTGCAGGGCGGCCCCGACGAACGCGAAGACGTAGACGCCCGCCAGGGCCCGCTGGAAGACCAGCCGGCCCAGCCAGTATCCGGGCGCCGTGAACCAGTCCATCCCCTCCAGTATCAGGCGCCGGCGGCCAGGGCGCGCAGGTGGCGGGCCAGCCACCGCGCGTAGCCGTGCTGGAGGAGGGGGACCACGGGACCCGCGAGCCGGGTGTACCAGCGGTCCGGGCGGCTGAAGGCGGTGACCGTGAACCACACGGCGCCGTCGGCGTCGATCTCCACCAGGAAGGACTCCTCCCCGCATTCGGGGTGCCCGGGCAGGGTTCCGTACGCGAAGCCGGTGCGGGTGGGCTCGTACGCGGTCCAGACCACCTGGCAGGGGGCGGTGATCCGCAGCGGTCCCAGGCCGATCCCCACCTCCGCGCGCAGACCGGGCCGCACGGCGCCGCCGCCTCCGGGTGTACGGACGCTGAGGCCCGAGGCCCGGTGGGCGTGGAAGGTCGTGACCGCGGTCCCGGCGGCTTCGAAGGCGGCCCGGCCCCGGCCGATCCGGGTGCGGTGGTGCAGGTGGTTGTATCCGGCGGGCAGGGGCCGGCGGGCCGTCGCACCCCGGTCGGGGTAGTTGACGGTGTCCCGGCCGGCGCTGATGAGGCGGGTCATGGCGTGTTCTCCGTTCGATCGGACATCAGGGGCGGGGTGCGGGCGCCGCCGCGAGGGCTACGGGCGCGGGGGCCGTGGGGGACACGGGGGCCGCCGGGGTCAGGCGGCGCCACGCCAGCAGGGAGCACAGGGCGAAACCGAGTGCGTTGCCCAGCCCGTGCGTGGCGGCCATCCAGGTCAGGGTGGGGTGGACGATCCCGGTGGCCTCGCCCGCCGCCCACCACAGGGCGAGCAGCATCGTGGCCACGAGGACCGCCGCCGACACGGCCAGCAGCGTCGCGGTGGTCCGGTCCCGCGCGGCGGGCCGCAGGTCCCGCCAGGTCACCAGGGCCACCGCCCACATCCCCGTGGTCAGCACCACCGCGCCCAGCAGTTCGGCCCAGTCGTCGACGAAGTAGCCGAGCAGGACCAGCAGGGTCCCCGCCGGGACGCTGTACGCGGCCCAGCGCGCCCCGCGCCGCGTGCCCGACGAGCGGCACACCAGACCGGCGACCAGGGCGGCGGTGAACCCGGCGAAGTGGAAGTGCGGGACGGTCAGCGCCAGGACGTCCAGGTCGAAGCCGAAGAGCCGGTAGCCGGCCCGCTCGGCGACCAGGGCGGTCGCGGCGACCGAGGGCGACACCAGGGCGGTGAGCACGGCCGCCTCGGCCGGGTCCGGCAGTCGCCGGCCCCCGGGCGGGGTCCGGGCGAGCACCTGCCGCAGCCGGGCCCCGGCCGAGCAGGCGAGGGCCAGGGCGGCCGCCGCGTAGAGCGCGGCGAGGGCCGTGGCCGCCGGGCCGCGCGGGAGCCAGGGGCACAGCGCCCCCGGCACGGCCGCGAGGGGCCACAGCCGGGCCGCGCGGCGCAACCGGACCGGGTCGATCAGGCGCAGGCCCAGGGGGACGGCGCAGCCCATCCCCAGGGCGACGATCAGGTTCACGAGGACGGTCAAGGTCCGCTCCTTTGAACGCGTTCAACTCACGGTCGTGACCCTACGCTTTTCGTTGAACATGTTCAATACGATCTGACGGGCGCTCCGGTTGCGGTGTCGGGGGAGATGCGGCAGACAAGAGAGGAGCAACCGGGGCGAAAAGGGAGAGCAGCGTGAACGACGCGAATGACGTGCCCGCACCGACACACCGTCAGGCGCCGCGCCGTCACGTACCGGCCTGCGCGGCCCTCTTGGCGGTCGTCGGCCTCCTCGCCGCCGGCTGCTCGGGTTCGGCCCCCGAACAGACCAAGGGCGCCGCCGCCGACCGGATGGAGCTCGCCCTCCAGCCCGTCGGCGCCCCCGGCCCCGACCCCTTCACCCCTTCGTCGGCCACCGCCGAGTCGGCGCCCGTCCAGCCGCCGCTGCCCAACGCGAGCGGCCGGGGCATCCGTACGGTCGGCGCCGCCACCCCCGGCCTGTACGGCGGGACGAACCGGCTCGGCAGCTGCGATGTCGAACGCCAGGTCACCCTCCTGACCTCGGACGACGCCAAGTCCCGCGCCTTCGCCGAGGTCGCCGGCGTCGAACGGGAGAAGATCCCCGAGTTCCTGCGCGGACTCACCCCGGTGGTCCTGCGCGCGGACACCCGGATCACCAACCACGCCTTCCGAGACGGCCGTGCCGACGGCTACCAGGCCGTCCTCCAGGCCGGCACGGCCGTCCTCGTCGACGCCCACGGCATGCCGCGCGTCCGCTGCGCCTGCGGGAACCCGCTGGCCGCACCGCTCGGGGCGAAGGGGAGCCCGGTGCTCAAGGGCGACCAGTGGAACGGCTACCAGCCCAACCAGGTCATCGTCATCGAGCCGACGGCCCAGGCGATCAACAGCCTGGTGATCGTGAACATCGCCGACAACACCTGGATCGAACGCAAGACGGGCGACGACGGCGCCCAGGACAAGGTCCCCCGGGTCCTGCCCCCCTACGATCCGGCCGAGGGCATCCCGAACGGACCCGCGACCCCGCCGGATCCCTCAGACCCCTGCGCCGGCCCGGACCCGAACAGCCTGGCCCGGACCACCCCGCCGAAAGCCCCGTCCACCCCGCCGTCCGCGCCCCCGCCCGGCACCCCTTCCGGGCCGCCGCCCTCCGGGACCACGTCCGACCTCCCGGGCGGTCCGCCCGCCGGCCCTCCCGGGGAGCCGGCCGCCCCCACCGGCCCGCTCGCCGGGCACCTCGACGAGACCGCGCCCCCGCTGGCCGAGACGGCGCCCCCGCTGGACCTGCCGGCCGGGCCCGTGAACGCCCCGGCGCCCCTCCTCGGCCCGTCGTCCGGGCCCCTGAACGAGACGGCCCCGCCCCTGAACGAGACGGCGCCTCCCTTGAACGAGACGGCCCCGCCCCTGAACGAGACGGCGCCTCCCTTGAACGAGACGGCCCCGCCGCTGGACGAGACGGCGCCGCTCCTGGACCTGCCCGCCGGACCCCTCGACGAGACGGCCCCGCCCCTCGGCCCGCCCGCCGGCCCCCCGGGAATGCCCGCCGCCCCCGGGGACCCGGCCGACCCCGCCGCCCCCTCCGCGCCCCCGTGCGTCCCCGGCCGGGCCGCCGACAGCGCCCCGAACGCGCCCGCCACCCCGCAGAAGCCCCCCGCCGACGTACCCGCCGACCGGCCCGCCGAAGGAGCCCTCCCGCCGGACCCGTTCCAGGACCTGCCCTCGCAGCCCGTCCGGCCCCCCGCCGACCCGGGGGCGCCCCTCCCCCCGGACGACGTGCCGACGCACGACCCGGCCGTGCCCACCGATCCGGCCGCCCCCTTCGGATTCCCGGACCAGCAGCAGGCGCCCACCGACTCCGCCATCAATCTGGAGAGCGCCTGACCGGCCCCTGTGTCATGGTGGACCGGTGTCGAGCACCACATCTCCACCGGAGGACTGGCCCGCACAGCCGGACCGGTCGCTCTCACTGAACCGGATGGGCAGTTTCGACTGGGACCTGGTCACCGGGCTCATGCACCTGGACTCGGCCGCCCTCGACGTCTTCGACACGACCTCCGACGCGTACGACGGGCGGCCCGAGTCACTGGGCCCCCGCGTCCCGCCCGCCGAGAGCGCCCGGCTGGACGCCCTCGTCTCCAGTGCCCTCAAGAGCGGGCTCGACAGCTACGGCGCCTACTTCCGCATCCGCTGCCACGACGGCCGGCTCCGCTGGACCCACACCCAGGGGCGCGTCATGCGCGACGTCGACGGCCGCCCGTACCGGATCATCGGCATCGTCCGCGACGCGACCGAGGAGCTCAGCCACTCGGCCGAGCGCCTCGGTCTCGACGACGAACGCCGCCGCCAGACCTCCGTGGTCGAGAGCACCACCGCCGCCCTCGCCCACGCCCGCACCGTCAAGGACGTCATCGACGCCCTCGGGGACGCCCACGGCCTGGAACGGCTCGGCTCGATGGGCATGGTCATGGGGCTCGTCGAGGCGGGCCGGATCCACCTGGTGGCCGAAGGCCCGCCCGGGAGTTTCGTCCCCGGCACGCGCTACACGCGCATCGACGAGCAGTACCCGATGAGCGAGGTCGTGCGCTCGCTCCAGCCGCGCTTCCTCGACTCGGCGGACGAGTTCGCCGAGGGCTACCCGGGCCTCTGGTCGCGGATCTCCTCGATGGACATCTCGGCCGCCGCCTACCTGCCGCTCATCGCCCAGGCCCGGCCCATCGGCGCGATCGGCCTCCTGTACCAGGACAAGGACGGCTTCACCCAGGACGAACGCAACCTGCTGGTCGCGCTCGGCAGCAGCATCGCCCAGAGCCTCCAGCGCGCGATGCTGCTCGAACAGGAGCACGACCTCGCCGAAGGCCTCCAGCAGGCGATGCTGCCCCGCCGGATCCCCTCCGTCCCCGGAGCGCAGATCGCCGTCCGCTACCGGTCCGCCCGGATGGGCCAGGACATCGGCGGGGACTGGTACGACGTCATCCCGCTGCCGGGAGGCCGCGTCGGCGCCGTCATCGGCGACGTCCAGGGACACGACACCCACGCGGCGGCCGTGATGGGACAACTGCGCATCGTGCTGCGCGCCTACGCCGCCGAAGGGCACTCCCCGGCCACCGTGATGGCCCGCGCCTCGGTCTTCCTGCACGAACTCGACACCGACCGCTTCGCCACCTGCACCTACGCGGAGGCCGACCTGACCACCGGGGTCCTGCAGATCGTGCGCGCCGGCCACATCGACCCGCTGCTGCGCACCCGGGACGGCGACTGCCGCCGACTGCCGGTGGAGGGCGGGCTGCCGC
Organism: Streptomyces sp. NPDC031479; assembly: GCF_055581065.1. NCBI lineage: Bacteria > Bacillati > Actinomycetota > Actinomycetes > Kitasatosporales > Streptomycetaceae > Streptomyces > Streptomyces sp. NPDC031479. Next base: position 114,594 of record NZ_JBVIKC010000023.1, on the reverse strand, counting down.
TCGGGCTGTCCGCCGAGTTCGGCCGCCTGGAGTACCCGGTCACCACGGTGGAACTGGATCCGGGAGAAACGCTCCTGATGTGCACCGACGGTCTGGTGGAGCAGCCCGGCGCGGACCTGGACGACGGCATCCGCTTCCTCACCGACCTGGTGCGCGGCGGACCGGGCGACCTCCAACTGCTCGCCGACCGGCTGTGCGAGGTCGTCGACGACCGGGGCGACGACGACATGGCCCTGATCCTGCTCCGCCGCCGGGGCGAGGACGTCCCGCAGGGCGGCGGCCGGCTCCAGCAGCACGTGGCCCCCGGGGACCCCGAGGCGCTCGTCGCCGCCCGGCACATGATCGGCGCCGCCGTGCGGGCGTGGGGCGCGCGGGGCCGGGCCGACGAGATCGAACTGGTCGCCGACGAACTGATCGTGAACGCCCTGATGCACACGGACGGCCCCGCGATCGTGACCCTGCGCGTCCTGGCCGGCACCCAGCGGCGGCTGCGGGTGGAGGTGGAGGACCGCTCCAGCGCCCTCCCGCGCCGCCGCGAGGCCGGGCACTCGGGAGTCTCGGGGCGGGGCCTGATGCTGGTCGACCGGCTGGCGGACGTCTGGGGAGTGGAGCCGCGCGGCAGCGGCAAGTGCGTCTGGTGCGAGTTCGTGGTGGACTGACCCCGGCCGGCCGGCCGGCCGGCCCGGCCCGGCGCCGGTCCATCGGTTCGCGCTCCGCCGCGGGCGGGGGCAGGCTGGGAGGATGCCCGAGCTGCCGGAGGTCGAGGCCCTGCGGGGCTTCCTCGACGAACGCCTCGCCGGGCGGGTGGTGCGACGCGTCCTCCCGCTCGCCGTCAGCGTGCTCAAGACCTACGATCCCCCGCTCAGCGCCCTCGAAGGCCGGCGGGCCGGCCCCGTCGCCCGGTACGGCAAGTTCCTCGCCCTCGGCATCGGCGACCTCCACCTGGTCACCCACCTGGCCAGGGCAGGCTGGCTGCGCTGGCACGACACCCTGCCGGCCCGGCCGCCCGGTCCCGGCAAGGGGCCGCTCGCGCTCCGTGTCGAACTGGAGGAGGGCGGCGGCTTCGACCTCACCGAGGCGGGCACCCAAAAGCGCCTCGCCGCGTACGTCGTGCGCGACCCCCGCGAGGTCCCGGGCATCGCCCGGCTCGGCCCCGACCCGCTCGCCGAGGGCTTCGACCGGGACGCCTTCGCCGCGCTCCTGGCGGGGGAGCGCCGGCAGATCAAGGGCGTGCTCCGTGACCAGAGCGTCATCGCGGGCATCGGCAACGCCTACAGCGACGAGATCCTGCACGCGGCCCGCGTCTCCCCCTTCAAACTGGCCTCCTCCTTCGACGAGGACCAGGTCACCCACCTCTACCGGGCGGTCGGGGACACGCTCCGCACGGCCGTCGAGCGGGCGCACGGCGTGGCCGCCGGGCAGCTCAAGGCCGAGAAGAAGAGCGGTCTGCGGGTCCACGGCCGGGCGGGGGAGCCGTGCCCGGTGTGCGGGGACACCATCCGCTCGGTGTCCTTCGCCGACTCCTCGCTCCAGTACTGCCCCACCTGCCAGACCGGAGGCAAGCCGCTCGCCGACCGCAGGCTCTCGCGTCTCCTCAAATAGCCCGTTCGCTGCGTAGACTCCGGCACCATGGCTCAGGACCAGCAGCGGCCGCAGCCCCGGCGGGAGATCGTCACGGGGGTTCCCCGGGGCACGCGCCGCAGGCCTCCCGCGCACACCCCGGCGCGCTCGGAGATCTCCGAGCAGACCACCCTGGGCGCCACCTACGTACGGGCCCTGATGCGCAGCCAGCTCCGCGCCGGGCTGGTGGCCCTGACCCTGCTGGCCCTGCTCCTCGGTCTGCTGCCGCTCGGCTTCCTGCTGCCCCGGACGGTCGCGGGCCCGGTGGTCTGGGTCGCGCTCGGCCTGGTGGCGTACCCGGTGATGTGGCTGATCGCCCGCTGGTACGTGGCCCGGGCGGAGCGCAACGAGGCCGCCTTCACCGGCCTGGTCACCGACCCGGCGGAACCCCCGTCCACGGCCGGCCGGCGGACCGCGCCCTGAGCGGTTCCGCTCGTCGCACCCGCCGCCGGCACCGGCGGACCGGTGTCCGACGCGGGCCGGCCCCGGGGTCTGGGGAGCGGGCTCAGAACAGGTGCATCGCGAGGTGGCCCAAGGGCAGGCCCAGCTGCCAGGCCGGGGTCCAGACGCGGGCGTTCTCGTCCAGGCCCGCCGAGGTGTCGGGGTGTCCGAGGCGGCCGGGGTCGATGTTCGTGGCGAACAGCTCGGTGTGGTCCAGCCAGCGCCACGCCGCCCGCGCCAGTTCCAGGTCGGGGTCGTCGCCGCGGCCGCGCTCCCGGGCCTCCTCGCCGAGCGCGAGGAACCGGGTGTGGACCCAGTCGCGCCACGGGTGCCCGTACGCCGTCAGCGAGAGCCACTCCTCCAGCTGCGAGACCACCCGGATCCCCGAGAGCTCACCGGCCGCGTCCGAGAGGTAGATCGTCAGCGCGAGCGTGTCCCGTCCGGCACGGAACTCCAGTGTGCTCACCGGGATCAGGCGTCCCGTGCGCAGCAGTTCGTCGGCGATGTACTCCGCGTAGAGCCACGCCATGGGCACTGCCAGTCCGCCGTCACTGGTGCCGTTCAAACCCTCGGGCTGCACCGTTCCACCTTCTCCCGCGCTGTGAGCGTCCCGTCGTCACCCCCGAGCCTTCACCGGCGGACTCGCGGAGCGGGGGATGTTTACTCAACTTGAACGGACTGGTGCCGATATCGATGCGGTCCGTGTCCGGTTCGTGTGCCCGGCGGGCGTTCCCTGAGTGTTTCTCCAGCGGTCCCCGAGCGTTCCGGTGTCCCGAGCTCCCCGGCTCAGGCGCCCAGTCCGTACCCCTGGAGCCCCTTGCGCAGGGCGCGCAGGGCGTAGTACGTGCGAGATTTGACCGTTCCGGCCGGAATGCCGAGCTCCGCCGCCGCCTCCGCCACCGAGCGGTCCCGGAAGTAGACCTGCAGCAGCACGTCCCGGTGCTCCTGTCCCAGGCTGCCGACCGCCCGCCGGACATCGATCGCGGTGACCGAGCCCGCCACCGCGTCCTCGGGCGCGGGCGCCTGCTCCAGCCCGTCGGGGTCCACCTCCTGCGGCCGGCTCAGCCGGGCCCGGCGCGCGTCGATCGCGAGCCGGCGCGCGACGGTGAACAGCCAGGGCCGCATGGACTCGTGCCCGGTGTGGAGCACTTCCGGGTGCTGCCAGACCCGTACGAGGGTCTCCTGGACGAGGTCCTCGGCGCGCTGTGGGTCGCCTGCCGTCAGGCCGAGCAGGAAACCGAACAGGGCCCGCCCGTGTTCGCGCTGGAGTTCGGCGAGCGCCTCGGGTTCCGTGCGCTGGAGAGTGGGGGTGGGCGGCACGAGTGGCTCCTTCCGGTCCGCTGGGTTGTCCTCACCCTCACCTGCGCGGAGCCCCCCGGGAACCGTCCGGTGACGCCGTTGCGCCCAAGCACCCGGGTCGTCCGGTGGGCGGCCGTGGCGGGCGACGAACGGTCGAACGGCACGGCGAACGGCCCTGGGCCGTAGGGGTGGGAAAGCGCCGGCGGACGGTGCCGCTCCTTGACTTGAGCAGTCTTCTCTTCAGGATTTCGGATTATCCGACAGTCCTACAAGTGAAGGCTGGGATAGATGACCCAACGCACCCGGCAGGCCGCGGCCCTGCTGTCGGCCCTCCTCCTCTCCGCTGCGGCGGCAGGCTGCTCCACCGGCAGGGAACCGGCCCCCGCGCACCTCGGCTCCCGGCCCGCCGGAGCCCCGAAGGGCAGCACCGGGCCCACCGCGCCCGGCGGTGCCAAGGGCTTCACCCTGGTCGCGAGCGGCGACGTGCTGCCGCACACCTCGATCATCCAGCGTGCGGCGGCCGACGCGGGAGGCGACGGGTACGACTTCCGGCCCATGTTCTCCGGCGTCAAACCGGTGGTCTCGGCGGCCGACCTGGCCCTGTGCCACATGGAGACCATCTACGGCGAGGACGGCGGACCCTTCAGCGGCTACCCCGCCTTCGTCTCCCCGCCCGCGGTGGCCGACGCGCTCAAGGACGCGGGCTACGACGGCTGCTCCACCGCCTCGAACCACACCCTCGACGACGGCGCCGACGGGCTGAAGCGCACCCTGGACCGCTTCGACAAGGTCGGCCTCGGCCACGCGGGCTCCGCGCGCACGGCGGCGGAGGCGGCCCGGACCACCTTCTACACCGCGGGCTCGGCCAAGGTCGCGCACCTCGCGTACACGTACGACACCAACGGCTACCCGATGCCCGACGGGCAGCCGTGGGCGGTCGGCCTGATGGAACCCGACAAGATCATCGCCGATGCCCGGCTCGCCCGGCAGGCGGGCGCGGACGTGGTGCTGGTCAGCCTGCACTGGGGCACGGAATGGCAGACCGAACCGGACGAGACGCAGCTCTCGCTCGGCAAGACCCTGACCGCCTCGCGGACCGGCGGCCGCCCCGACGTGGACATGATCCTGGGCACGCACGCCCACATCCCGCAGGCCTACGAGAAGGTCGGCGGCACCTGGATCGTCTACGGGATGGGCGACCAGGTCGCCGGGGAGATGTTCAACCACTCCGGCGCCCGCGACATGCGCGGCAACTACGGCTCCATCGGCCGTTTCACCTTCGCCCCGCCCGCCGCGCCCGGTGGGCGCTGGCAGGTCACCAAGGCCGAGTTCATCCCGCAGATGATGGACCTCTCCAGCGGGCGGATCGTCAACCTCCCGGCCGCCCTCGCCGAGGAACCCGGACAGAACGAGTACGAGACCGCGCAGGAGGCCGTCACCGAGGCCGTCCTGAGCCGGGGCGCGGCCAAGGACGGCCTCACGCGCGCCCGCTGACGCGCCGGCCCGCGCCCGCTGACGCGCCGGCCCGCGCCGGCCGCCCGCGCCCGCCGTACCGCCCGCACCACCGGCGCGCCGACGCCTCACGGCATCACCGACGCCTCACGGCACCACCGTCACCGGCCACCGTCCCGCCTTGACCAGCCGTACCGCCACCGAGCCGACGATGCGGTGGCCGGCCCGTTCCGACGCGCCGACCACCACCGCGTCCGCCTTCAGTTCCTCGGCGGCGCCCATGAGCCCCTGGTACGGGTCGCCGCGGAAGGTGTGGAACTGCCAGCGGACCTCGAAGATCCCCTTGAGGCGCTCCGCGGAGGCGCGGACCTCGGCGATGATGCCCTCCGCGATCTCCCCGGTCGTCTCTCCCACCGGCACCCCGAGCGAGGCTCCGGCGGCCATCACCGGCTGGACGTAGACCAGCGCCAGCAGCGCGTTCTGCCGCCGGGCCAGCCCCGCCGCGTAGGCCGCGGCCCGGAGCGAGGACTCCGATCCGTCGATCCCGGCGAGGATCACCTTCGGGCCGTCCGTACCGCGCTCGAAACCCGTGTTCACATGCTCCGTCACCCTCCCGAGACTATGGGGTTCGGCGCGCGGACCGGCGCGCCCCTCCCTACAGTGCCAAGCATGAGTGCCACGCTGGAGGAGACGCGGGGGACCCGCAACCGCTTCCTGAACCGGGTCCCGGACGCCTTCGGGGCGTTCTTCGGAACGCTCGGGCTGCTCTGCGCGCTGCTGGCGCTCTCCCCGACCCTGCGCAGGCTGCTACGGGCCGTGGTCGACTTCCTCGACGACTTCGTGGTGCCGGTCAGCGCGAACCTCGCGTACGCCGTCTTCCTCTTCCTCCTGGCCGCAGCCCTCGGCATGCGCAAGAAGATCGCCTGGTGGATCGTCGTCACCTATCTGGCCCTGCTGGTCCTCGTCGACGTACTGATCATCGCGGACGGGGACCTGTGGGTCGGCGGCCCCTCGATGGCCCTCGCGGTCGCGGCCTTCGTGATCCTGATCGCCTCCCGCAAGGAGTTCTACGCCGCCTCCCGCCCCGGCGCCGTCTGGCGGGCCATGCTGGTGCTGGGCCTCGGGATGCTCGCCGCCGTGCTCCTCGGCTGGGGCCTGGTCGCCCTCTTCCCCGGCACCCTGCCCAAGGGGCAGTGGCTGGACTGGGCCGCCAAGCAGGTCTTCGGCGGCCTCTTCTCCGCCCGGCAGTTCGACGGGCACCCGCCCCGCCCGCTGTACTTCCTGCTCGGCCTCTTCGGCGCCCTCGCCCTGCTGAACGCCGCCGCCACCCTCTTCCGCTCCCAGCGGCTGACGGCGGCCCTGCACGGGGACGAGGAGCCGCGCATCCGCGCCCTGCTCGGCGCGTACGGGCGGGCCGACTCCCTCGGCTACTTCGCCACCCGGCGCGACAAGGCCGTCGTCTTCGCCCCGAACGGGAAGGCCGCCGTCACCTACCGCGTCGAGGCCGGTGTCTGCCTCGCCAGCGGCGACCCGGTCGGCGATCCCGCCGCCTGGACCCCCGCCATCGACGCCTGGCTGGCCGTGGCCCGCCGCTACGGCTGGCAGCCCGCCGTCATGGGCGCCTCCGAGGACGGCGCGACCGCGTACGCCCGCTCCGGGCTCAGCGCCCTCCAGCTCGGTGACGAGGCGATCCTGCACGTCGCCCACTTCGACCTCGACGGCCGGGACATGCGGGTCACCCGGCAGGCCGTCAACCGGGTCCGGCGCACCGGCGCCACCACCCTCATCCGCCGCCACTCGGCCCTCTCCGAGGACGAGATGCAGATCATCGTCGACCGGGCCGACACCTGGCGCGACACCGAGACCGAACGCGGCTTCTCCATGGCCCTGGACCGGCTCGGCGACCGTGCCGACGGCGACTGCCTGCTCGTGGAGGCCTTCGACTCAGAGGGGGAGCTGATCGCCCTGCTGTCCTTCGTCCCCTGGGGCAAGGACGGCATCTCCCTCGACCTGATGCGCCGCGACCGCGCCGCCCCCAACGGGGTCATGGAGTTCATGGTCGCCGAGCTGTGCGCCGCCGCCCCGGGCCTGGGCGTGCGCCGGATCTCGCTCAACTTCGCCGTCTTCCGCTCCGCCTTCGAGGAGGGCGGCCGGATCGGCGCCGGCCCCGTCCTGAAGATGTGGCGCAAGCTGCTGCTCTTCTTCTCCCGCTGGTGGCAGCTGGAGGCCCTGTACCGCTCCAACGTGAAGTACGGGCCCGAGTGGTTCCCCCGCTTCCTCTGCTACCAGGACGCCGGCTCGCTCGCCCGGGTCAGCCTCGCCTCCGGCATCGCCGAGGGCTTCGTCTCCGTACCGAGCCTGCGCACCCTGTGGGGCAACGGCCACCCCAGGGGCCTCACCGCTCCTGCCAACACCGCCGGGCTGCCCTCCATCGACTCCCTGGGCCTGGACCTCGTGGGGGAGGAGGGGGAAGGGGCGCGCGAGGACCGGCTGCCCGACCAGGTGCGCGTCCGGCACGCCAAGCTCGAACGGATCCGGGCCGCGGGCACCGACCCGTACCCGGTCGGCATCCGCCAGCGGACGCACACCGTCGCCGCGCTCAAGTCCGCCCACCCCGGCTACCCGCCCGGCAGCCGCACCGGCGAACAGGTGACCCTGGCCGGACGGGTGATGGTGGTGCGCGACCTCGGCGGGGTGGTCTTCGCCGTACTGCGCGACTGGACCGGCGACACCCAGCTGATGTTCACCCGGGACGAGAGCGGGCCCGACGTCCTGGAGTCCTTCACCTCCCAGGCCGACTTCGGCGACCACGTGGTCGCGAGCGGCGAGGTCGGATCCAGCCGCGGCGGCGAACTGTCCGTGGTGGTCGGCTCCTGGCAGCTCACCGGCAAGTGCCTGCGCCCGCTCCCCGACAAGCGCAAGGGCCTGGCGGACCCGGAGGCCCGGGTCCGTCGGCGCTACCTCGACCTGGTGGCCAGCCCCGGCGCGCGGGACGTGGTGCGAGCCCGCTCCAGCGCCGTGCAGGCCCTGCGCCAGGGGCTGCTCGACCGGGGCTACCTGGAGGTCGAGACCCCGATGCTCCAGCAGATCCACGGCGGGGCCAACGCCCGGCCCTTCCGCACCCACATCAACGCCTACGACCTGGACCTGTACCTGCGCATCGCGCCCGAGCTGTACCTCAAGCGGCTGTGCGTCGGCGGCATGGAGAAGGTCTTCGAAATGGGTCGCACCTTCCGCAACGAAGGGGTCTCCTACAAGCACAACCCCGAGTTCACGATGCTGGAGGCCTACCAGGCCTTCGCCGACTACGACGTGATGCTCGACCTCACCCGCGAGCTCATCCAGGGCGCCGCCACGGCCGCCTTCGGCTCGCCCGTCGCCCACAAGGCCGACGCGGACGGCAAGCTCGTCGTCCACGACATCTCCGGCACCTGGCCGGTCAAGACGATGTACGGGGCGATCAGCGAAGCCCTCGGAGAAGAGGTCGACGCCGACACCGGGGAGCCGGTCCTGCGCAGGCTGTGCGACCGCGCCGGCGTCCCGCACGGACCGGAGGACACCCGGGGCGACGTGGTCCTGGAGATGTACGAGCGGCTCGTGGAGGAACGCACGAAACTCCCCACGTTCTACAAGGACTTCCCGACCGACGTCTCCCCCCTCACCCGCCAGCACCGCAAGGACCCGCGGCTGGCGGAACGCTGGGACCTGGTGGCCTTCGGCACCGAACTGGGCACCGCCTACTCGGAACTGACCGACCCCGTCGAGCAGCGCCGCCGCCTGACCGCCCAGTCCCTGCTCGCGGCGGGGGGCGACCCGGAGGCGATGGAACTCGACAACGACTTCCTCGACGCACTGGAGTACGCGATGCCGCCGACCGGCGGCCTGGGCATCGGCGTCGACCGGCTGGTCATGTTCCTCACGGGCCTGACGATCCGGGAGACGCTGCCGTTCCCCCTGGTGCGCCGGAGCTGACCGGCGGGGTGGCTGGTCCGGGCGGGTGAGGGGGGCGGGGCGCGTCCGCGCCTCTCGACTTCTTCGGCGATGTCGTTGATACGTAGTAATAATGAAAAATGACGAGCCGACAGTAGGGCGACGCGTGCTCCTGCGTACCGCCGTCTTCCTCGGAGTCGCCGCCGCCTCGGCGATGCTCACCGGCGGCGAGACCGACACCCCGGCGCCGCGGTCACCCGCCGGTCCCGCCCCGGCCGCCGGACCGGGCGCGGCCGGCGCGGCCGGCCCGCGCGGACTGGGCGCGGGCCTCCCCGAGAAGTCCTACCGCCTGCGGCCGATGACCGCCGAATCCCCCGTCCGGCCGCCGGCGGCGAAGCCGGCCGTCCGGACCCGGCCCATCCTGGAACTGCCCGTGGAGGAGCGGTCCGGCAGGGCGATGGTGCTCACCTTCGACGACGGCCCGGACCCCCGCTACACCCCGGCCATCCTCGACACCCTCTCCCGCCACGGGGTCCGCGCGATGTTCTTCGTGTGCGGGGAGATGGCCACCGACAACCGCGACCTGCTGCGCCGGATGGCCTCCGAGGGGCACGTCATCGGCAACCACACCTGGACGCACCCGCTGATCCCCTCGCTGGGCCGCGGCGCCCTGGAGTCGGAGATCGGGCGCACGAGCGAGGTGGTCCAGAGCTGCGTGGGGGAGGCTCCGGTATGGTTCCGGGCGCCGTACGGGGCCTGGAACCGGGCCGCCTTCGAGATCGGTGCCGACCTGGGGATGGAGCCCATGGCCTGGACCGTGGACACCCTCGACTGGAAGGAACCCGGTACCGGTGCCATCGTCTCCCGCGCGCTGGACGGAGCCGCGCCCGGGGCGATCGTGCTCAACCACGACGCCGGCGGCAATCGCTCGCAGAGCGTCCAGGCCGTCGCGACGTACCTGCCCCAACTCCTCGCCCGGGGCTACCGCATGACGCTGCCGATGTTGCCGCCCCGCTGAACGGCCGCGCCGGCGCGGCGTCCCCCGCCGCCCCGGTCCGCTGTCCCGGTCCGCCGGGAGGCGGACCGGGGGAGGGGGCGGAGGGGGCGGAGGGGGCGGAGGAACGATTCCTCAGCGGGCCTCGACCATGCGGGCGAAGACGACCACGTTGCCGTCGTAGCCCTTGGCCTTCGAGTAGCCGCCACCACAGGTGATCACCCGGAGCTCCGGGTGCCCGGTGTCCCCGTACACGCGGGCTCCGGGGAAGGCGTCCTTGGCGAACACCTCGACCCCGTACACCTCGAACACGGCCGTGCGGCCGTCGTAGCGCTCCACCTCGATGCGGTGGCCCGGCTTGAGCGAGCCCAGGCCGTAGAAGACCGCCGGGCCCTGCGCGTTGTCCACGTGGCCCACGATCACGGCGGAGCCCTGCTGGCCCGGCGAGATGCCGTTGAGGTACCAGCCCGCCAGGTTGCGGTCCTGCGGCGGCGGAGCGTCGATCCAGCCCTGCGCGTCCAGGCCGACCGTCATCACCGGCGCGTCCACGTTGATCGTCGGAATCCGGATGCGCTGCACCGACGAGTGCTCCAGCACCTCCATGTCCGACGGCGGTGCCGGCGGACGCGCCGGCAGCTGGTCGGCGTGCACGGCGACGGCCGCCGCCGCCGTCGGCTGCGGCGGTCCGTCCTCGACGTTCGCGCCGTTCCGCATCATGGCGAGGCCGCTGAGCATGACCAGCGCGAGTACGCCCCAGGGGGAGCGCCTTCTCGGTCTCTGCTCGCTCTCGTCCTCGGTCATGGCTCTCCCTTCCCGACGCGGGGGTCCCGACCCGCGTTCCAGTCCCTCCCCGGTACGCCCTTCTTCCCGCACGCTAAGGCCACGTCGGCGAGACGGCGATCGGGGAGGGGCGAACGGGTGGTGCGGCCGTAAGGGGTGCGCCCATCCAGGTAATCGTCACATAAATGCCTGACGGCTCGTGACCTGCGGATCCGTCAGATGATCGGACCGCGCTTCGGCGTGTCGCTCAACCGGGCGGCCCAAAGGCGGAAATGCGCTGGTTGCGTGCCGCCCCGAGGGTTCGTGATGGGAGGCGTTCTCGTCGATCTGCCCGGGCCACCGCTCCCGGGGCGCTTCCCGTTGGAGGTTCCACCATGCGTGCTTTCCGCGCTCTCACCGTGACCGCGGCCGCCTGTGCCGCGATCGGGCTCAGTGCCACGTTCGCCAGCGCGAACTCCCCGCAGGGTAGCGGGAACGGGCCCAGCAACGTGACGGTCAACCCGTACTCCGTACACCAGGGCGCCTCGATGCAGGTCAGCGCGGCCGGCTGTGGCCACGGCGGTACGGTCTGGTCGCACGGCAACTTTCCGCAGACCAACCTGTCGGCCGGCTCCATCGGCTTCGCCACCGTCCGGATCTTCAACCACGCCTCGCCCGGACACCACACCCTCTCGGTCAAGTGCCACGACAACAGCCTGGTCGCCACGCACCGCTTCACGATCCTTGAGGGCAACGGAGCGCAGGGCGGCATCGGCGGCTCCTTCGGCCCGTCCACCGCCGAGACGGCCATCGGCGCGGGTCTCGTCGGGGTCGCGGCGCTCGGCGCGGGCGTGCACGTGATCCGGCGCCGCCGGCCGGTCGGCTCGCGGGCCTGACGTCCGCCGGCCCTGACGTCCGCCGGACCGGTACGTGCGCCTGGCCGGTACGTGCGCCTGGCCGGTCGACCGCCGGTCGCCCCGGGTCCCGCTCAGGACCCGAGGCGGCCGGCGGTCGCCGGGGCTGCCGGGCCCTTCGGGAGGGTCAGTGGTGGCGCGCGGTGCCGCGTCGGCGCAGGGCGTACGCCACCCCGCCCGCGGCGGCGAGGAACAGCACGGCTCCCGCGCCGAGTTCCAGGGGATCCGAGCCGGCCACGCTGCCGCCGAGCCCGCCGCGCACTCCGAGCGAGGCGGCGGTGGTGGTGACACCGCGCGGGGCGGTGGCCTTCGTGGTGCGAGGGGCCGGGGGAACGACGGTGACGCGCGGGGCGACGGTGACGCGCGGGGCGACGGCGGCCGCGGGGCGCGAGGGCGTGGGCGCCGGGGCGGTGGTGGTGCGCGTACTCGGGCTGGGCCGCGGGCCGCTGGTGGAGCTGGTGGTGGGCTTCGACGTGCCCCCGGCGATGACGAGGTCCGCGGAGCCGGTCTCCCCGTTGCAGGTGAAGGAGACGGAGTACAGGGCTCCGCGCCTGGCATCACGGTCCACCGTGATCCGGGCGGTCTGCCCCCGCGCGATGCTCACGGTGTCGAAGACCCCGGAGGAGGCGGTGGCGTACGCGGCACCGCAGCCGCTGACGGAGAGCACCGCCTGCCCGCCGGGTGCGACCGTCGACGGGGTGATGGCGAAGCCGAAGGAGGTGACGGGCGCCGCCTCGGCCGCGAGGGCGGCGGGCGCGCCGGATGCGCAGAGCGCGAGTACGGCCCCTGTGGCGCCGGCGCTCAGCAGGGCGATGGCGGAGCTGCGTATCGCGCCCATGGCGGTCCTCCGGATTCCCCGAGGAGCAGTCGCGCAGCGTTTCCGCACGTGGGGGGTCGTGCACCTCGATGTCCGCCACGCTAGGTGCGGGCCCGGTGACCCGCGATCAGGAACGGGCGAATGGGGCACGGCCGTAGGCCGAACCGGGGACGGGAGTGCCGCCCCCGGTTCGGCCCGGCGGGTGGCCGCGGTGGGCCCGCGCCGGGCCGGCCCGGCGGGTGCGCCTAGTTCTTCAGCCCCAGGTGCGGGAACTGTGCGAAGAAGGGTTCGGCGGTGGCGGCGATCCCCCGGCCGAAGGGGGCGTCGAAGTCCCAGATCAGGAAGAGCAGGAAGGCGATCAGCGCGCTGAACAGGCCCGCCAGCAGCAACTCGCGGAAGGAACGGCGGATCTGGAGGGTGAAGATCAGTCCGACCGTCACCAGGGCCCCGGCGATCAGTCCGAACCAGACCACTCCCGGCATGGTGGCCCCGGCACTCTGGCCGCGTGCGTTGCGGGCGTCGTCGACCGCCCCCACCTGGTCCACCAGGGGCTGGTACGCCTGTCCCTCGTGGTCGGTCTGCGGTTCGTAGTCCGTCACGTCCCGGCGCACGCGTTCGAGCAGTTCGCCGCTCCGGTCGGTGAGGGTGCCGTCGTCGGCCATCCGCTGCCATTCGGTGTCGACCACGTACGTCACGTACGCGTCGACGTCGGCGCGGATCTTCTTGCGCACCGGCTCCGGGTAGACCTGGGCGCGGACGCTGATCTCGTGCAGGGCCTGGGCCTCCTGGCGCACGTACTCCTGGGCGGCCCCGCGGCCCTCCCAGACGCCCGCGATCGCCAGGCCCAGCACGATCGCGTAGATCACCCCGATCATCATCGTCATGTACTCGATGACGTCCGGGGTCTCGTTGGGATCGTCGTCCTCGCCGATCCTGCGGTGCTGGAAGAAGACGATGGCCAGGACCACGGCGCATGCCGCTGCCATCGCGAGGGACAGGACGAGCCATTCCGACAAGATGACTCCCGTTCGGTGAATCGGCGGATCGCGCTGTGCGTTCGTGCGCGGTCCGGAGGGGGACGGCCTAGCGCGGGCGCAGCGCGACGATCGCGAGCACGGCGGGGGCCGCGGTCATGAGGGTGAAGGTCACCGGCGAGATGTGGTGCTCGGCCGGCTTGCGGACGGTGGACCGGTACGCGGGGCGGGCCACGTGCTTCTTCGGCGCGGGCGACGGCGTCGCGGTGGGGGTGGGCGTCGGCCGGGGGGCCGGCGGGGCCGGCGGGGCCGGTGCGGGAGCCCGGTACACCCGGGGCGGCGGCGGCGGCGGTGGCGGGGGCGGTGCGGGAACGGGTACGGGGGCCGGCCGGGGCGGCGCGGGCGGTGGCGGGGCGGGCTTCGGCTTCGGTGGTGGCGGGGGAGGCGGCGTCGGGGTGGGCGTCGGGGTCGGCTTCGGCGGTGGCGGCGTGGGCGTGGGCGTCGGGGTGGGGGTCGGCTTCGGCGGGCAGGGCGGGGGAGGCGGCGGCGGGCAGTGGTGGCCGCCGCCGTGCCCTCCGCCGTGCCCTCCGCCGTGGTGATGTCCGCCACCCCGGCCGGCGCCGTCCGCGCCGCCGCCGGCGGCAGCGAACGCCTCCAGGACGGTCCGGCCGTCCCCGGCGTCGATCGTCGCGTAAGCGCAGCTATCGGCCACGGCCGGTGAGGCGGACAGCGCCGCCCACAGCAGGACCGGAACCGCCAGCAAGCGCCTGGCACAGGCTCTGTTCACCCGGGGAGCATGCGGCCGCGCGCGCCCGCGCGCGCGGGGCACGGAACCGGTTCGCCTGAACGGGCGGAGTTGGCACCGTAGAGGTTTGAGCCAGCTCCGGAGCGCCTCCGATCGCCCTCCGGTCAAATCTCAAAAGGTATTTGTCGGTTTCTTCACCACGGCTGTCCGGACCTGCACGTGCCTTTGGTGTGTGACCAAGAACGGACCGCCAATTTCCGCTTTCACTCGCTCCGTTGGCAAATGATCAGTACATTCGGCTCGGACAGGAGTCCGACCCCCGTCCCACCCCCCGGACGGACCGGCACGACGACGGCTTGGAGACCCCGATGGAACGCCCCGCCTGGGCCCCGCCAGGCATCGACATATCGGTGCCGAGCGTGTCCCGCATCTACGATTACTACCTGGGCGGCTCCCACAATTTCGAGGTCGACCGCCAGGCGGCCCGCCGGGCCATGGAATTCATGCCGGGGCTCCCCAAGATCATGCAGGCCAACCGGGCATTCATGCGCCGCGCCGTCCGCCACGCGGTCGCCGAGGGCATCACGCAGTTCCTCGACATCGGCTCCGGCATCCCGACCTTCGGCAACGTCCACGAGGTCGCCCACGCCGCGAGCCCCGAGGCCCACGTGGTCTACGTCGACCACGACCCGGTGGCCGTGGCGCACAGCCAGGCCGTCCTGGCCGGTGACGAGCGCTCCGGCGTCGTCGCCGCCGACCTGCGCAAGCCGCAGGACATCCTGTCCGCCCCCGAAACCGAACGGCTGCTGGACCTCGACCGGCCCGTCGCGCTGCTGCTGGTCGCCGTCCTGCACTTCCTGGAGGACACCGACGAGCCCTACGCCGCCGTCGCGCAGCTGCGCGAAGCGCTGGCCCCCGGCAGCCTGCTGATCCTCACCCACGCCTCCTACGAGGGCATTCCGCTCGCCGAGGAGGTCGCGTCCGGCACGGTCGGCGTCTACCGCGACATCCGCAACCCGCTGGTCATGCGGAACCACGACGCCATCAGCGGCTTCTTCGACGGCTTCGAACTGCTGGAGCCGGGCCTGGTGTCGATGCCCGACTGGCGTCCGGACCGCACCGGTCCGCTCGCGGAGGGCGAGGCTCCGGAGGACCCGTACGCCTTCTCGGGCTACGGCGGCGTGGGACGCAAGGCGTGAGACTCCCCGCTCCGACCCCGCCACCCGCCACCCCGAGTCCGTCCCGCGCGGCGGACATCGGCCGGGCGACGTCCCCGCAGGACCCGCAGGACCCGCAGGCACCCCTCGAAACGCCCGGCCCGCACTCGGGCCGGGCGCCGCTGCGCGAGCTGCGCAGCGGCCTTGAGGACCGGATCGGGCGTTTCGCGACGATCTGGGGACGGGCCATCTTCCCCGTCACGGCCACCTCGCTGACCCGGCCCGAGTTCGAACGGCACCTCGTACCCCTGACCCGGACCCTCACCGAGGCCCTCCACGCCCGGCCCTTCGACGCCGGTGTCGCCCAGCGCGTCGGCGCCGAACTGGTCGCCGTGCACTGCACCGACCCCGAGGCGCTCGCCGGCACCCTGGGCGTGGTCGAGTCCTACCTGGTCCTCTACTGCGGGCCGGACGGTTCCGGGACCGAGGGGACCGAGGAGTACCGTTCCCGCTGCGCGCGGCTCCAGCACGGCATCGCTGCCGGTTTCGCCCGGGCCCTGCGCGAACGGACGCTGCGGGAGCAGGAGGCCATCGCCCGCTCCGCCCTGACGGCCCGCATCGACGCACAGCAGGCCCTGCACGCCAGCGAGGAACGCTTCCGGGCGGTCTTCGAGGGCGCGGCCGTCGGGATCGGCATCGCCGACCTGCAGGGCAACGTGCTGGAGGTCAACGACACCCTGCTCCAGATGTTCGGCGGCCTCGAAGGCCACGTCCGGGGCCGCAACGTCAGTGAATGGGGGCACCCCGACGACACCCCGCACGTCTGGCGGATGTACGGGGAACTGGTGCGCGGGGAGCGCGAGCACTACCGGGTGGAGAAGCCCTACTACCGGCACGACGGGACCGTCCTGTGGACCAACCTGACGGTGTCGCTGCTGCGCGACGCCGACGGCGTCCCCCAGTACCAGCTGGCCCTGATGGAGGACACCACCGAACGCCGCCTGCTCAACCTGCGCCTGCGCTACGAGGCCACCCACGACGCGCTCACCGGGCTGCCCAACCGCACGCTGTTCTTCGAGCGGCTGGAGAAGGCCCTCGGCGGAGCGCCCACCACCCGCTTCGGCCTGTGCTACCTCGATCTCGACGGGTTCAAGGCGGTCAACGACAGCCTCGGCCACTCCGCGGGCGACCGGCTGCTGGTGGAGGTGGCCGACCGGCTCCAGAGCTGCGCGACCGGACCGGGCGAGGTGGTCGCGCGCCTGGGCGGCGACGAGTTCGTCGCCCTGACCACCGGGCCCGCCGCCGACAGCGAGGAGAAGGTGACGGACCTGGCGGTCCGGATCCTCTCCGCACTGTCCACCCCCATCCGGCTGGAGGGCCGGGAGCTCACGGTGCGCGGCAGCATCGGCATCGTGGAGGGCCGGGCGGGCGAACGCACCGCGGCGGAAGTGCTGCGCAGCGCCGACATCACCATGTACCGGGCCAAGGCGGCCGGGGGCAACCGCTTCGAGTTCGCCGACGCGGAGGCCGACGCCCGCGCCATCACCCGGCACGGACTGACCAACGCCCTGCCGGCCGCGCTGGAACGCGGCGAGTTCTTCATCGAGTACCAGCCGCTGGTGCACATGCACGACGGCAGCGTGCACGGCGCCGAAGCGCTGGTGCGCTGGTCGCACCCGCAGTACGGGGTCCTCGGCCCGGACCGCTTCATCCCGCTCGCGGAGCGGACCGGACTGATCGTGCCGCTCGGCCGCTGGGTCCTGGAGGAATCGGTCCGCCAGGCCCGCAACTGGCAGCGCCAGCACGGCGGGGCGACCCTGCGCGTCAACGTCAACCTCTCGCCGACCCAGCTCCACCACCCGGGCCTGGTCGCCGACACCGTGCGCGTGCTGGAGAGCTCCGGCCTGGCCCCGGGCTCCCTGTGCCTGGAGGTCACCGAATCGGCGCTGATCGGAGCCGATGACGAACTCCTGGAGCCGCTGCGCCGACTCGCCGCCCTCGGCGTGGACATCGCCCTCGACGATTTCGGCACCGGCTACTCGAACCTGGCCAACCTGCGCCGCCTCCCGGTCAGCGTCCTGAAGCTGGACCGATCCTTCACCCAGGGGATGCAGCAGCAGCCGGCCAACCCCGTCGACGTCAAGATCGTGGAGGGCATCGTAGCCCTGGCCCACAGCCTCGAACTCGCTGTGACGGTCGAGGGAGTGGAGACCGGTGCCCAGGCGGCCCAGCTCCGCGCCCTCGGCTGCGACACCGCCCAGGGCTGGTACTACGCCCGCCCCGGAGCCCCGGACCGCATCCACGCCCTCTCCCTCTCGGACGCCGTGCCCACACCCTCCTGACGCCCACAGGGCCCACGGCGGGAGAGCCGGCCCTCGGGGAGCCGGACCTCGGAGCCGGCCCTCGGGGAGCCGAGCCCCGGGAGCCAGCCCCCGGAGCCCGGCGTCGCCGTGGCGGCCGGTCCCGTAAGTCCGGGCCGGTCGGTCCGGGCCGGTCAGTCCAGGCCGGCCTCCGTGCCCCGGCCGGGCGTCCGGACGGCAGCCAAGACCCGCTCGTACCGCCGCGAGGTGTCGGCCAGGACCTCGGCGGCCACCGGCAACCGCTCCGCCCCGTACGCGTCGAGCACCTCCTCACCGGCCTGCCCGGCGAGGGCTGCGGCCAGCGTCCGGCCCAGGGCGGCCGCGTCCTGGATGCCGGTGTTCATGCCCAGCCCGCCGGCTATGGGGTGGACGTGCGCGGCGTCCCCGGCGAGGAAGGCCCGGCCCTCCCGCATCCGGGTGGCCATGCGGACGTTGACCCGCCAGGAGGAGAGCCACGTGGCATCCGCGAGCCGGATCCCCGGCATCCGGGCATGCCGGTCGAAGAGCCGCTGGAAGCTCTCCAGCGACGCCGGCAGCAGTCCGCCCCGCCCGTCCTGCTCGGGCGCGGCCTGCAACTGGAAGGTATCCGTCCCCGGCATCGGGCAGAGCAGGATCCCGCCGCCTTCCGAGGTGAACCACTGGTGCCAGAAGTCCCGGCTGAGCCCGGGGGCACGGACGTCCCCGATGACCATCGCGGGCTCCTCCTCCCCGCTGCCTTCGAAGGGGATGCCGAGGAGTTTGCGCGTGGTGCTGCGCCCGCCGTCGCACCCGGCGAGATAGCCGGCTCCGATCGTGGCGCCGTCCTCCAGCTCCGCGCGGACCCCCGCCGCGTCCTGGGTGATCCCGGCGAGCCGGGCCCCGTACTCGACCCGCACGCCCAGGTCGGCGAGGCGGTCGCGCAGTGCCTCTTCGATCTGCCACTGCCCTATCAGCAGGCCGCTGCCGGGCATGGGGGTGTCGTTGACATGTGCTCCGTCGAAGTATTTGCGCAGGACCACCTCGCTGTTTCCGATGGCCGTCAAGGGCTCGGCGGCGCCCAGCCCTCGGAGGACGTCCATGCTGCTCGGCCAGAGCCCCTTGCCGCGGGACTCGCGGTGCGCTGCGCCGCGTCCCTCGATGACGCGGACGGCGGCTCCACTCAGGGCGAGTTCACAGGCCAGGGTCAGTCCCGTAGGGCCGGAGCCCACGACCAGTACGTCTGTCATCGGATGTCCTTCCGTCGTCGATGACACAAGGGAAGCGCCTCGGGGAAGAAAATGCAACCCGGTCACGAAATTAACTCGGTCACGATTCTGTGGTACGGTGGACGCATGGACAACACGACGGGTTTGCGCGAGAGCAAAAAGCTGCGTACGCGTCGCCTGCTGGCGGCCACGGCGCTGGAACTCTTCCTGGAGCGGGGCTTCGACGCCGTGTCCGTGGCCGATGTCGCCGCCGCGGCCGAGGTGTCCAAACCCACCCTGTTCCGGTACTTCCCGAGCAAGGAGGACCTGGTGCTCGACCGCTTCGCCGACCATCAGGACGAGGTGGCCCGCATCGTGCGCGACCGGGACGCGGGCCTCACTCCGGTCGGGGCGGTGCACGCGCACTTCCTGGCGGCCCTCGCCGGGCGCGACCCGATCACCGGACTCTGCGACCACCCGGACGTGCTCGCCTTCCAGGGGCTGCTCTACTCCACCACGAGCCTTGAGGCCCGGATCGCCCATTACACGGCCCGCGAGGTGGAGCTGCTCGCCGCCGCCCTGGAGGCGGAGTCGGTGCCGCCGCTCGCCGCCCGGCTCGCCGCCACGCACCTGGTGGCGGTCCGCCACGAGCTGGGCCGGGAGAACTGGCGCCGCCTCGCGGCGGGCGCCACCGTCGACGCGATCCAACCGGCGGCCGTGGCCGAGGCGAACCAAGCCTTCGGCATGCTGGCCGACGGCTTCGACCGGGCGCTGCTCCCGCCCAGACGTCCGAACTGACGCTGTGCGGCGGCCCATGGAGCGCGGGGACAGGACGGCCGGCGGCCGGCAGGAGAGGGGTGCCTCACCTACTGCCTTGAAGGAACACGGCACCAGGCCTGCCCGGCGGGGGGAGGCCTCCACGTCTCGGCGCGGCGGGACTTACGGTTTGCGGGTTACCCAGAGCAGTTCCGCCGGCCAGCGGTGTGCCCACTCCGGGGGGTCGGTTTCGTTGTAGCCGTTGCGTGTTCCGGGTTCGGGCCGCGGCTCGATGAGGTCGTCGATGATGAGACCCGCGCCGCGCAGGACCTTGACCCAGCCGCCGTAGGTGAGCTGATAGCTGGTCGCGCCGTCGCCTTCGGCGATGGTGTTCAGCCCGAAGTAGTCCTGCTGCAGCGTCGTGGTCACGCGGCCGGCGGCCTCGTCGTAGCAGGCTTCGAACCATGGGCTGGCGACGTTGAACACCAGGCGCCCGCCTCGGCGCAAGACGCGTGCGGCCTGCGGGACGGCCAGGTGCGGGGGCGCCCAGCTGAGCCCACCGAAGTCGCAGAACACCAGGTCGAAGCTGTCGGCGGCGAAGGGGAGTTGTTCGGCGGCACCTTGCACCAGCGGGTAGGGGGCCGCTCCCATCGCGTCGGCCGCTGCCGCGAGTTGGGCTTCGGACAGGTCGAGCCCGACCACGGTGGCGCCCTCGGCGGCGAGCGCCCTGGACCACTGGCCGGCGCCGCAGCCGAGTTCGAGGACGCGCTTGCCGGTGACGTCGCCCAGGGCGCGCAGGTGCGCGTCGGGGATGGAGTACATGCCCCACAGCCGGGGTGTGGCGCCGATTCGCGGGTCGTGCCTGTGCTGGTAGGAGCTGCTGATCCGGTTCCAGAGCCGCCGGTTGGCGGGGATGCTGTCCACGCGTCGACTCCAGCACTGCCTGCCGGGGGCGGTCAACACGATGAGGGCACCGGCCGGCCGTCGCCCCGGTCCGGCCCTGGTTCGGCCCGTGATCCGCCGGACGAGCCCTCGGGGTCCCCCGGGGGGATCGTGCCGCTCACGGCGCGAGGGGGGCGACGCACCGGCGTGGTGACGGCGCCGCCGCGCGGAAGGTCTGGGGTCGGGGAAGGTGCGGGACGCGCCCGGCGCGGGCCGCTCAGCCGACGAGCATGCGCTTCAGTTCGCGCGCCGCGCGCGGGGGTGCCACGTCGGTACGGTGGGCCAGCGCGATCGTGCGGCGCAGCGGCGAGCCGGCGAGCCGGGTGGCGCGCAGGCCCGGGCCGGCGGTGTCGACGACCATGGCCGGAACCACCGCGATGCCCAGACCCGCCCGCACGAAGCCCAGTACCGCGTCCATCTCGCCGCCCTCCACCGTGAACACCGGCTCGAAGCCCGCCGCCCGGCAGGCCGCCACCGTCAGGTCCCGCAGGTCGTAGCCGTGGCGGAACATCACCATCGGCTCGTCGCGCAGGTCCGCGATGGCCGGTTCCCGCCCGCCCGCCGGCGGCTGGAGGTCGGCCGACGAGACCACCACCAGGTCCTCCGTCAGCAGCTCCACCGTCGTCAGCGCGGGCGCCGAGGGCGGCAGCGGCAGCGCGATCAGGGCCAGGTCCAGCACCCCCCGCGCCAGTTCCCGCACGAGGTCCAGCGAACCGCTCTCCTCGATCAGCAGCTCGATCCCCGGGTGCGCCGTGTGGAAGGCCCGCAGCACCGCCGGCAGCAGGCCCGTGCACACGCTCGGCGTCGCGCCCAGCCGCACCCGGCCGCGCCGGAGCTGCGCCAGCTCCTGCACCTCCAGCCGCGCCGTGTCGGCGTCGGCCAGGATCCGCCGCGCCAGCGGCAGCAGCGCCTCGCCCGCGTCGGTGAGCGTGATGTTCCCCCGGGCGCGGCTGAACAGTTCGGCGCCCAGCTCCCGTTCGAGCGCCTTGATCTGCTGCGACAGCGACGGCTGCGCCACGTGCTCACGCTCGGCGGCGCGGGTGAAGTGCCGGGTCTCGGCGACGGCCACGAAATAGACGAGCTGCTGGAACTGCATACCGCCAGGCTAGCGCCTACGATAGGTACTGCCTATCGCGATCAGCTCCACCATGTCTTGGACCTTTCGGGACCTTGGTCCTTACGGTCGATGGCATGGCTCTGGCAACGCGGACGGATCGACGGCCGTCCACCACGCGCACCATCTGGGACTCCACCGTCGGCAAGAAGTCCGTGATGGCGGTATCCGGCCTGATCATGCTCGGCTATCTCGTCGTGCACATGCTCGGCAACCTCAAGATCTTCTTCGGGGCGGACGAGTTCAACGGCTACGCCCACTGGCTGCGCACCCTCGGCTCCCCGTTCCTGCACCACGAGTGGGCCCTGTGGATCGTGCGCGTGGTCCTGGTCGCCGCCGTCGTCGCCCACGCCGTGTGCGCCTACCAGCTCAGCCGGCGTGACATCAAGGCGCGCCCGGTGAAGTACGCACACAAGCGCCGGCGCGCGAGCTACGCCACCCGCACCATGCGCTGGGGCGGGTTCATCCTCGCCCTGTTCATCGTCTGGCACCTCCTCGACCTCACCACCCTCACCGTCAACGAGCGCGCCTGGGCCGGCCACCCCTACGAGAACGTCCTCGCCACCTTCTCGACCTGGTACGGGAACACCATCTACATCGTGGCGATGGCGGCCCTCGGCCTCCACGTCCGCCACGGCTTCTGGAGCGCCGCCCAGACCCTCGGCGCGGGCGGCGCCCGGCGCGAGCGGACGCTGAAGTTCCTGGCCAACGCCCTGGCCCTCGTCCTCTTCGCGGGCTTCGTGTCCGTCCCCGTCGCCGTCATGACCGGAATGGTGAGCTGACCGTGAACACCGACCACACCGACCACACCGACCACACCGATCACTTCGATCACACCGATCACACGGACCACTGTGATCACGCCGCCCACACTGCCTACGCCGAATACACGACCGGCGACCCGATCGCCGACACCAAGGCCCCCGAGGGCCCGATCGCAGAGCGCTGGGACCGCCGCCGCTTCGAGGCCAAGCTCGTCAACCCCGCCAACCGCCGCAAGCACCGCGTCATCGTCGTCGGCACCGGCCTGGCGGGCGGCGCGGCCGGCGCCACCCTCGCGGAGCAGGGCTACCACGTCGTCCAGTTCTGCTTCTCGGACTCCCCGCGCCGCGCGCACTCGATCGCCGCGCAGGGCGGCATCAACGCCGCGAAGAACTACCGCAACGACGGGGACTCCGTCCACCGCCTCTTCTACGACACCGTCAAGGGCGGGGACTTCCGCGCCCGCGAGTCCAACGTCCACCGCCTCGCCCAGATCTCCGTCGAGATCATCGACCAGTGCGTGGCCCAGGGCGTTCCCTTCGCCCGCGAGTACGGCGGCCTCCTCGACACCCGCTCCTTCGGCGGCGTCCAGGTCTCCCGCACCTTCTACGCCCGCGGCCAGACCGGTCAGCAGCTGCTGCTCGGCGCCTACCAGGCGCTGTCGCGGCAGATCGCCGCCGGGAACGTCGAGATGCACGCCCGCACCGAGATGCTCGACCTGATCACCGTCGACGGAGTCGCCCGCGGCATCGTCGTCCGCGACCTGGTCACCGGAAGGATCTCCACCCACTACGCCGACGCCGTGGTGCTGGCCAGCGGCGGGTACGGCAACGTCTTCTACCTCTCCACCAACGCCATGAACTCCAACGCGACCGCCGTCTGGCGGGCGCACCGGCGCGGGGCGTACTTCGCCAATCCGTGCTTCACCCAGATCCACCCCACCTGCATCCCGCGCACCGGCGACCACCAGTCCAAGCTCACCCTGATGAGCGAGTCCCTGCGCAACGACGGCCGCATCTGGGTTCCCAGGGCCAAGGGCGACACCCGCCCCGCCGCCGAGATCCCCGAAGCGGAGCGCGACTACTACCTGGAGCGGATCTACCCCTCCTTCGGCAACCTCGTGCCCCGCGACATCGCCTCCCGCGCCGCGAAGAACGTCTGCGACGAGGGCCGCGGCGTCGGCCCCGGCGGGCAGGGCGTCTACCTCGACTTCGCCGACGCCATCCGCCGCATGGGCCGCGACAAGGTCGCCGAGAAGTACGGCAACCTCTTCGACATGTACGAGCGGATCACCGCCGAGAACCCGTACGAGGTCCCGATGCGGATCTACCCCGCCGTGCACTACACGATGGGCGGACTGTGGGTCGACTACGACCTCCAGACCACCGTCCCCGGCCTGTTCGCGATCGGCGAGGCCAACTTCTCCGACCACGGGGCCAACCGCCTCGGCGCCTCCGCCCTCATGCAGGGCCTCGGCGACGGCTACTTCGTGCTCCCCTCGACCATCAACGACTACCTCGCCCGCCACCCGCACCACGAGGAGGTCGACGACAGCCACCCCGAGGCCGCGGCCGCCGTCCGCGAGACTCGCGACTGCCTCGCCAAGCTGCTCGCCGTCGACGGGGACCGCACGCCCGACTCCTTCCACCGCGAGATCGGCGAACTCATGTGGGAGTACTGCGGGATGGCCCGCACCGAGGAGGGTCTGCGCAAGGCACTGAACCGCATTCCGGAGATCCGCGAGGAGTTCTGGCGACGCATCAAGGTCCCCGGCAGCGGCGAGGAGTTCAACCAGTCGCTGGAGAAGGCCAACCGCATCGTCGACTACCTCGAACTCGCCGAGCTGATGTGCCTCGACGCCCTCCACCGCGCCGAGTCCTGCGGCGGCCACTTCCGCGAGGAGTCCCAGACCCCGGACGGCGAAGCGGCCCGCCGCGACGAGGAGTTCGGCTACGCCGCCGCCTGGGAGTACCGCGGCACCGCGGCCGCACCCGTCCTGCACAAGGAAGACCTCGTCTTCGAGTACGTCCACCCCACCCAGCGGAGCTACGCATGAAGCTCACCCTGCGCGTCTGGCGCCAGCGCAACACCGACGCCCCCGGCGCCATGGCCTCCTACGAGGTCGACGGCATCTCGAAGGACATGTCCTTCCTGGAGATGCTCGACACCCTCAACGAGGACCTCATCCTGCGCGGCGAGGACCCGGTCGCCTTCGACCACGACTGCCGCGAGGGCATCTGCGGAGCGTGCAGCCTCGTCATCAACGGCGACGCCCACGGACCCGAGCGCACCACCACCTGCCAGCTGCACATGCGCTCCTTCGCCGACGGGGACACCATCGACGTCGAACCGTGGCGGGCCTCGGCCTTCCCCGTGGTCAAGGACCTGGTCGTGGACCGCAGCGCCTTCGACCGGATCATCCAGGCCGGCGGCTACATCACGGCGCCGACCGGATCCGCCCCCGAGGCACACGCCACCGCCGTGCCCAAGCCCGACGCCGACTCCGCCTTCGAGCACGCCGAGTGCATCGGCTGCGGTGCCTGCGTGGCGGCCTGCCCCAACGGCTCCGCGATGCTGTTCACCTCCGCCAAGATCAACCACCTCAACGTGCTCCCGCAGGGTTCCCCCGAGCGCGAGACGCGGGTGCTGGACATGGTGGCCCGGATGGACGACGAGGGCTTCGGAGGCTGCACCCTGACCGGCGAATGCGCCACGGCCTGCCCCAAGGGCATCCCGCTGCCGTCGATCGCCGCGATGAACAAGGAATGGCTCCGCGCGGTCCGCAAGAGCTGAGGCCCGGCGGCCGGCGCCAGTGGGCCCCGCGGCCGGTACCGGTGGGCCCATCGTCCGTTCGGGCGGTGGGCCGATCGGCAGATCCGATCGGCTGATCCGATCGGCTGATCCGATCGGCCGACCGGGCGCTCGTACGGGCCCCGCGCCGCGCCGCGCCCCGGGCGCGCCCGGGGCGTGCGGTTCAGTGGACCGCATGCCACAAGCCCCCGCCGGGTCCGGACCGCGCCGACGCAGCGTGCTGGCCGCCGCTGCCCTCGCCCCCCTGGCGGCGGCCGGATGCTCCGCCGAGGACACCTCGCGCAGCGGGGCGCCCGGCCCCCAGCCGCCCCCCAAGGACGCCCTCGTCATGGTGATGCGGCACGCGGAGAAGCCCTACGCCGGGGACACCGGCGAGGACGACGACGGCGTCGAGCACCCCGGCTACCTCGCCGGCCGGGGCGTGCGCCGCGCCGAAGAGCTGCACCTGCTGTTCGCGCCGACCGCCGGCGCCCTGCTGCCCCGGCCCGCCGTGCTCTTCGCGACCGGCGGGCCGGCGAGCGCCCCCGCCCGGAGCAGGCAGACCCTGGAGCCCCTGGCCGCCGCCCTGCGGATGCCCGTACGCGGTGGATTCGCCCTCGGCGCCGAAGCGGACCTGGCCCGCGAGGTGCTGGCCGCCCGGATGCCCGTCCTCGTCTGCTGGGAGCACAGCGGCATCCCCCGGCTGCTCCACGCCCTCGGCGCGGACCGGGTCCGCGGCCTCCCCGCGGCCTGGCCCGACCGCTACGACCTCGTCTGGGTCCTCACCCGCACCCGCGGCCAGTGGGCCTTCCGCGAACTCCCGCAGCACCTGCTGCCCGGAGACGCGTAGGGCACCCGGCCTACGACAGCGCGCGGGCCAGGTAGCGGGCCGTACGGCCCTCGCCCCGGGCGGCCACCTCCGCGGGCGGGCCGCAGGCCGTGACCCGGCCGCCCTCCGCGCCGCCGCCCGGACCCAGGTCGACGACCCAGTCCGCGCCCGCCACCACCTCCATGTCGTGCTCCACGACCACCACCGAGTGCCCGGCGTCCACCAGCCCGTGCAACTGCCCCAGCAGCACCCGCACATCGGCCGGGTGCAGACCCGTCGTCGGCTCGTCCAGCAGGTACAGGGTGTGGTCGCGGCGCAGCCGCTGCAGCTCCGTCGCCAGCTTGATCCGCTGCGCCTCGCCGCCCGAGAGCTCCGTCGCCGGCTGCCCCAGCCGCAGGTAGCCCAGGCCGATGTCCACCAGCGCCCGCAGGCTGCGCGCCGCCGCCGGGACGTCCGCGAAGAAGATGGCCGCCGCCTCCACGGTCAGCCCCAGGACCTGCGCGATGTCCAGCCCGGCGTACCGGACCTCCAGCGTCTCGGCGTTGTAGCGGGCGCCCGCGCAGACCGGGCAGGGGGCGTACGTACTGGGCAGGAAGAGCAGCTCGACGGAGACGAAGCCCTCGCCCTGGCAGGTCTCGCAGCGTCCGCCCGGCACGTTGAAGGAGAACCGGCCCGCCTTCCAGCCGCGCGCCTTCGACTCCGGCAGCGCGGTGAACAGCCTGCGCACCACGTCGAACAGCCCCGTGTACGTGGCCAGGTTCGAGCGGGGCGTCCGCCCGATCGGCTTCTGGTCCACCTCCACCAGCCGCCGCACCGGGAAGTCCGCCTCCGCCAGCCGCCCGTCGACCTCCCGCGCGAGCACCTGCCCCACCAGCGTGGACTTGCCCGAACCCGACACCCCCGTCACCGCCGTGAACACCCCGAGCGGGAACTCCACCGTCAGATCGCGCAGGTTGTGCCGGTCGGCTCCGGTGACCCGGACCGTCCCGGTGGCCGTACGGACCGGCCGGGCGTGCGCCGCCCCCTCCGGCCGCGGGAAGAGGTGGCGCGCCGTCGCCGACTCCGCCACCCCCGCGAGCCCCTCCGGCGGTCCGCTGTACAGCACCCGGCCCCCGTGTTCCCCGGCCAGCGGTCCGACGTCCACCAGCCAGTCCGCGTTCCGCACCACGTCCAGGTGGTGCTCCACCACGAAGACGGTGTTCCCGGCCGACTTGAGCCGGTCCAGTACGCCGAGCAGCGCCTCGGTGTCGGCCGGGTGCAGCCCCGCCGACGGCTCGTCGAGGACGTACACCACCCCGAACAGCCCCGACCGCAGCTGCGTGGCCAGCCGCAGCCGCTGGAGCTCGCCCGCGGACAGGGTCGGCGCGGTCCGGTCCAGGCTCAGGTAGCCCAGCCCGAGTTCCACGACGGGCGCGATCCGCCCGCGCAGGTCCTCGGCCAGCACCCGGGCCGCCTCGCCCCCGTTCCGCGCCGACGCCAGTACGCCGTCCAGCTCGCTCAGCGCGAGCCCCGCGAGCTCCGCGATCGTGCGGCCCGCGAAGGTCACCGCCAGGGCCTCCGGCCGCAGCCTGCGGCCCTCGCACACCGGGCACGGCGCGTCGGTCAGGAACTTCTCGGCCCGAGCCCGCAGGGTCGCGCTCTTGGTGTCCGAGAAGGTCCGCATCACGTACCGGTGGGCGCTCATGTAGGTGCCCTGGTAGGGGCGCTGGATCCGGTCGGCGTCCCGCACCGGGTGCACGGTGACCACCGGCTGCTCCTCGGTGAACAGGATCCACTCGCGCTCCGCCGCCGGCAGCTCCCGCCAGGGCCGGTCCACGTCGTGGCCGAGCGCCTTCAGGACGTCGCGCAGGTTCTTGCCCTGCCAGGCGCCCGGCCAGGCCGCGACGGCTCCCTGACGGATCGACAGCGACGGGTCCGGTACGAGGAGCTCCTGGCTGGTGCGGTGGATCCGCCCGAGCCCGTGACAGGAAGGGCAGGCCCCGGAGGCGGTGTTGGGGGAGAAGGCGTCCGAGTCCAGGCGCGGCGCGCCCGGGGGGTACGTACCGGCCCGGGAGTACAGCATCCGCAGGGAGTTGGAGAGGAGGGTCACCGTGCCCACCGAGGAGCGCGAGCCCGGGGAGGAGCGGCGTTGCTCCAGGGAGACGGCGGGCGGCAGCCCCGTCACCGCGTCCACCTTCGGGGCGCCGATCTGGTGGATGAGGCGCCGGGCGTAGGGGGCCACGGACTCGAAGTACCGGCGCTGCGCCTCGGCGTAGAGGGTGCCGAAGGCGAGGGAGCTCTTCCCGGAGCCGGAGACCCCGGTGAAGACGGTCAGGGTGTCGCGGGGGATGTCCACGTCGACCCCGCGCAGGTTGTGCTCCCGGGCACCCCGCACCCGTACGCAGGGGTCGACGGCGTCGCGGCCGGAACCGGAACCGGGACCGGGGGCGGCGGGACCGGGGGCATCGGGGCCGGGGGCATCGGGGGAGTGGCGCATTCGCCCCAGTTTAGGGCCCTACGACAGCCCGGCGATCCGGGCCAGCCTGGTGAAGCCGTCCAGCAGGGCCGTGCGGTCGTACGTGGAGGTGGTGACGAGCAGCTCGTCCGCCCCGGTGCTCTCCGCGATCCGGGCGAGTTCCGCCGCGACCTGCTCCTCGGTGCCGGCGACGTGCCCGGCGAGGGCGCCCTCGTACAGCTCCCGTTCCTTGGGGGTCATCTCCGTCGCCTCGATCGCGGCGGCCGGGCGCAGGGGCGGGAAGGCGCCGCGGGTGCGGGAGCGGGCCAGCGACCAGGCCTCCGGGACCAGGATGCGCCGCGCCTCCTCCTCGGTGGCGGCGACCGCGACGGTCCCCGACACCACGACGTACGGGGTGGAGCGCCGGGCGGAGGGCCGGAACTCCGCCCGGTAGCGCTCGACCGCCTCCGTGACCCGGGCGCGGGCCCGCAGGTCGCCCACCACCAGCGGCAGTCCGGCGCGGGCCGCGATCCCCGCGCCCTCGCCGGTGGCCAGTACGTACGCCGGTACGCGCAGCCCCTCGGCGGGGCGGGCGTGCACCTCGGGGTGGGCCCGCTGGGTGCCGTCGATCCAGCCGAGCAGTTCGGTCAGCTGTTCCTCGAAGCGGTCGGCGTCCCCGGTGTCCCGGCCCAGGGCGCGGCGGATGCCGCCCGTGAAGCCGACCGAACGGCCCAGGCCCATGTCGATCCGGCCGGGGAACAGCGCCTCCAGGACCCCGAACTGTTCGGCGACCACCAGGGGCTGGTGGTTGGGCAGCATGACCCCGCCGGTGCCGACCCGGATCCGCCGGGTCGCGGCGGCCACGGCGGCGGCCAGGACGGTGGGGGCGGAGCCCGCGACCCCGGGCACGCTGTGGTGCTCGGACACCCAGAAGCGGTGGTAGCCGAGCTCCTCCGCCGCGCGGGCCAGTTCCACGGTGTCGCGCAGTGCCTCGGGGGCGGGGTGCCCTTCGCGGGTGCGGGAGCGGTCCAGGATCGAGATTCTTGTGATCACACCGGTCTCAACGCGTGGCGCCGGTGGTGATTCCCGGCCCGGGACGGCCGGAGCCCCTCCGGGGCCGGTCCCGCCCGCTCGGTTCCCGCTGTCGGAGGCGGCGCCTACGCTGCCGTCATGACCGAGACTGCATCCCGCCGCCCGCTGGCCGTGTTCGACATCGACAACACCCTGGCGGACACCGGCCACCGCCAGCACTTCCTGGAAGGCCGGCCGCGTGACTGGGAGGGGTTCTTCGGCGCGGCCCCGG
Organism: Streptomyces sp. NPDC031479; assembly: GCF_055581065.1. Classification (NCBI taxonomy): domain Bacteria; kingdom Bacillati; phylum Actinomycetota; class Actinomycetes; order Kitasatosporales; family Streptomycetaceae; genus Streptomyces; species Streptomyces sp. NPDC031479. Next base: position 85,039 of record NZ_JBVIKC010000023.1, on the reverse strand, counting down.
CCGATCCCCCGCTGGCGCGAGGCATCGCGCTCGCGGTGGAGAGCGCGGCCGACTGCGAGGTCGTGTACCTGACCGGCCGGCCGGAGCGGTGCCGGGCCGACACCGAGGACTGGCTGGTCCGGCACGGCCTGCCCGGGGGCCGGATCTGGATGCGCGGCAACCAGGACCGGCGGCCGGCCCGGCAGACCAAGCTGGAGGTGCTCCAGCGGCTCGCCCGGGGCCGAGAGGTGCGCATGCTCGTCGACGACGACGAACTCGTCTGCCAGGCCGCCCGCGCGGCCGGCTTCCGGGTGGTCCTCGCGGACTGGGCGGCGGAGGCACCGGAGCTCAAGGATGCCCAGGAGGGCGAGGGCCGCACCTGAGCGCCGGCGGCCGACGGCCGCCACACGCCGCGGCGGCCGCCTCCGCCCCACTCACCCGCGCCCCACCCGTCTCCGCCCCACCCGTCTCCGCCCCACCCGTCTCCGCCCTGCCCGCGCAGACCTGCCCGGGTGGAACCACCGCGTCGCCCGCGCCCCCGTCGCCCGCGCCCGCGGCGGCCTCGTCGTGCTCGCAGCCGTCGCCGTCGATCCGGGCTCCCGCGCCCGTCAGTCCTCGCCGTCGAGGCGGAAGCCCACCTTCAGCCCTACCTGGTAGTGCGCGATCTGCCCGTTCTCGATGTGCCCGCGCATCTGTGTGACCTCGAACCAGTCCAGGTTCCGGAGGGTCTGGCCCGCGCGGGCCAGACCGTTCCGGATGGCCTGATCGATGCCCTCGTGGGAGGTGCCGACGATCTCGGTCACCCGGTAGGTGTGGTTGGACACGGTGCTCTCCCGCCAGTCGTCGCTGTTGCCTTGTTCCACGGTGCCCCAGTACGGCCGGGTCCGCGAACTTTGCGTGAACAGTCCCGGGTGAAAGGGGGTTGACCCACCCATTGGTCTATGCCAATTTCAAGCCATCTGAGATCCATCCCCAGAAGGTGACCCCCGTGACCCTCGTGAAGACGCGCTTCCTCGCCGTGTGTACGGCCCTCGCGGCGGCCGCCGCACTGACCGGCTGCGGCGGCCAGTCGGCCGGCTCGGGCGGCGGCTCCGAGAAGGTGACCCTCTGGCTGATGAAGGGCAGCGCCTCCGACGACTTCATCGCGAAGTTCACCGCCGACTTCGAGAAGCAGCACCCCGGCATCGACCTCGACGTGAAGATCCAGGAGTGGAAGGGCATCGGCGACAAGGTCAACGCCGTCCTGGCCGGCAAGGGCGGGGAGAGCGCCGACGTCATCGAGGTCGGCAACACCCAGGTCGCCCAGTACGTGGAGACCGGCGGCCTCTCCGAGCTCACCCTGGAGGGCCTGCGCGAATGGGGCAGCAAGGACTGGCTCAAGGGCCTCTCCGACCCCGGAAGCATCAACGGCGCCCAGTACGGAGTCCCGTGGTACGCCGCCAACCGGGTGGTCATCTACAACAAGGACCTGTTCGCGGGCGCCGGGATCAAGACCCCGCCCAAGAGCCGCCAGGAGTGGATCGCCGACACCCAGAAGCTCGACAAGGGTGACCAGCAGGGCATCTACCTGCCCGGCCAGAACTGGTACGTCCTCGCCGGGTTCATCTGGGACGAGGGCGGCGACCTCGCCGTGGAGACCAGCGGCCAGTGGGTCGGCACCCTCGACGACGGGAACGCCCTCGCCGGAATGGACTTCTACAAGCAGCTCCAGGGCCTCGGCGACGGACCCAGGGGCGCCGACGAGGAGACGCCCCCGCAGTCCGAGGTCTTCGCCCGAGGCCAGGTCGCCCAGATCATCGCCCCGCCCGGCCAGGCCGCCCAGATCGAGGCCGCCAACCCCGCCCTCAAGGGCAAGCTCGGCTTCTTCCCCATACCCGGCAAGACCCCCGAGAAGCCCGGGGCCGTCTTCACCGGCGGCTCCGACCTGATCATCCCGGAGAAGACGGGGCAGCGCGCCCACGCCGTCGACCTGATCACGGCGCTGGTCAGCGAGAAGTGGCAGACCGAACTCGCCCGCACGATGAGCTACGTCCCCAACAAGACCACCCTCGCGCACGTCGTCGCCGGCAACGACGGAGCCGCCGCCATGGCCCCCGGCGCCGCCCAGGGCCGGGCCACCCCCAAGTCCGCGCGCTGGGCCGAGGTGGAGGCCAAGAACCCCATCAAGGCGTACATGACGGCCGTCCTGAACGGCCAGGACGCCGCGGCGGCGGCCAAGACGGCCTCGGACACCGTCAGCAGGGTCCTCAGCTCCGACCGCTGACACCCGTACGCCGGAACCCCGGTCCGCTGAGTTCAGCGTCCGCACATCCAAGTGCCGCTGAGCGGTCATGTCGAATCCAGCCGGTCACGGAAGAAGTAAAGGAGCCGGGCCCGCCCACCTGCGGCCCGGCTCCACGTGCCCGGATCAGGAGCAGCCATGACCATCGCACCCCTGTCCCCGTCCCCCCTCGCCCCGCCCGCACCGTCCCCCCTCGCGCAGCCCGCCCCGGCCGGACCCCGGTACGCGGTCCGCCTCGCCCGCGACGAGGACGAGGTGCGCGCCGCCCAGCGCCTGCGCCACCAGGTCTTCGCCGGTGAGCTCGGCGCCCGCCTCGACGGCCCCGAGCCGGGCCTGGACTCCGACTCCTTCGACGCCTTCTGCGACCACCTCCTCGTCCTCGACGAGGAGAGCGGGCAGGTCGTCGGCACCTACCGGCTGCTCCCGCCCGAACGCGCCGCCGTCGCCGGCCGCCTCTACTCCGAGGGCGAGTTCGACCTCTCCGCCCTCGCCCCGATCCGCCCCGACCTCGTCGAGGTCGGCCGCTCCTGCGTCCACCCCGACCACCGCAACGGCGCCGTCATCGCCCTGATCTGGGCCGGGCTCGCCCGCTACATGGAGCGCTCCGGCCACAACTGGCTCGCCGGCTGCTGCTCCATCCCGCTGGCCGACGGAGGCGTGCTGGCCGCCGCCACCCGTGAGACCGTCCTGGCCCGCAACCTCGCCCCGCAGGAGTACCGGGTCACCCCCCACCTCCCCTGGAGCCCCGAGGGAGTCACCGTTCCCGGACGCATGGAGCTCCCGCCGCTGCTGCGCGGCTACCTGCGCCTGGGCGCCTGGGTCTGCGGCGAGCCCGCCCTCGACGCCGGGTTCGGCTGCGCGGACCTGTACGTACTGCTCTCCCTGCGCCGGACCAACCCGCGCTACCTGAACCACTTCCTCTCGCTCGCCCCGGGCGCATGAGCGTCTGGCTGCCCACGGCGCCCTGCACCCCGCAGGCCTGCGCGGACCACCCGGGACGGGCCGCGGGGATCCCGAGGGCGGTGCTCCGGCTCGCCACCGCCCTCGCCCTGTTCCTGCTCGCCGTCCCGTCCGCGGCACCGGTGCGGATGCTCCCCGTCCGCCCCCGCCGCGCCCTGATCAGGGTCTGGTCGGCCGCGCTCCTGCGGGCCCTGGGGATACGGATCACCGTGCACGGCGCCCCCGGCGGGGAAGGGGGCCGCCTGATCGTCGCCAACCACATCTCCTGGCTGGACATCCCGCTGGTCACGGCCGTCCTGCCGTCCCGGATGCTGGCCAAGAGCGAGATCGGGGCCTGGCCGGTGCTCGGCGCCCTCGCCGCCCGGGCGGGGACCCTGTTCATCGAACGCGACCGGATCCGGGCCCTGCCCGAAACCGTCGCGACCGTCACCCGGGCCCTGCTGGCCGGGGACCGGGTCACCGTCTTCCCCGAGGGCTCCACCTGGTGCGGGCGTGCCCAGGGGCCCTTCCGGCGGGCCGCCTTCCAGGCGGCGCTCGACGCGCGGGTTCCCGTACAGCCGGTGCGGCTGCGCTACCGACTGGCGGACGGGGAGGTCGCCGGGGCGCCCGCCTTCGTCGGGGAGGACCCGCTGACCGCCTCCCTGTGGCGGATCGCCCGCGCCCGCGGGGTGCGCGCCGAGGTGTGGCTGCTCCCGCGGATCCCGCCGGACCGTCACCCGGACCGGCGGGAACTCGCCGCGGCGGCCCGGCTGGCCGTACTCGACGCAGCCGAGCCGGACCGCGGCCGCGGGTGGGAGGGCGACCGGGAAGGCGGCGGGGAAGGCGGCGGGGAAGGCGGCCGGGCGCGGGAGCCGGGCCGCGAGCGGGAGCCGCGGCCGCGGGACGGGCGGGACCTGCTGGTGGGCGTACCCGCACAGCAGCGCCCCTCACCCGTGCCGCATCAGCCGGCCGGGCCGGCGACCACCCCGTCCGCCACGGACAGGGACAGTGCGAAACGTCCCGCCGAGTCCGTCCACCACTGGGTCAACTCCAGTCCGGCCTCTGCCAGTTCCTTTCGCAGCCCCTCCTGACGGAACTTCGCGGAGATCTCCGTCAGGATCTCCTCACCCGCCTCAAACGGCACCACCAGGTCCAGCGCCCGGACCTTCACCGTCACCGCCTCCCGGGCCCTCAGCCGCATCTCGATCCACTCGTGCTCCCGGTTCCACACCGCCACGTGGGCGAAGTCGGCGGTGTGGAAGTCCGCCCCCAGCTCCCGGTCGATCACCGCGAGCACGTTCTTGTTGAACTCCGCCGTCACCCCCCGGGCGTCGTCGTACGCCGCCACCAGCACGGCCTCGTCCTTGACCAGGTCCGTGCCCATCAGCAGGGCGTCGCCGGGCGAGAGCATGGCCCGTACGGACGCCAGGAACACCGCCCGCTCGGGCGGCAGCAGGTTCCCGATGGTGCCGCCCAGGAACACCACCAGCCGGGGCCCGGCCGACTCCGGCAGCCGCAGCGGCCGGGTGAAGTCCGCCAGCAGCGCGTGCACCCGCAGCCGCGGATGCTCCGCCAGCAGCGACTCGGCCGCGCCCGTCAGCGCGCTCTCGCTCACGTCCACCGGCACGTACGTCTCCAGCGCGGGCATCGCCTCGATCAGGTGCCGGGTCTTCTCCGAGGAACCCGAACCCAGCTCCACCAGGGTGCGCGCCCCGGACACGGAGGCGATCTCCTGGGCCCGCTCCAGCAGGATCTCCCGCTCGGCACGCGTCGGGTAGTACTCGGGCAGCCGGGTGATCTCCTCGAAGAGCTCGCTGCCCCGGGCGTCGTAGAACCACTTCGGCGGCAGCTCCTTGGGGAAGCGGGTCAGTCCGCTCAGCACATCGGTGCGCAGCGCGGCCTCGGCGGCGTGCTCGTCGAGGGTCCGGGTCATCTGGAAGTCGTTCACGGGCTGGTCTCCTTGAGGGGGGTCAGGGTGACCCGGGCGGGGGTGGCGCTCAGCAGGGTGCGGTCGGGCACTTCGTACCAGCGGGGATCGTCGTCGTACGGCTCGGAGGCCACGACCACCCGCCCCGCCGGCGGATCGGAGAGGCACCAGAGGGAGTCCCCCCAGGCCGTCGCGGCGATGGCCGCGCCGTCGGTCACCAGCAGGTTCAGCCGGGAGCCCGGCGCGGCGTCGGCCAGCTCGCGGACGGGCTCCGCCAGGGCCGTGCCCAGGTCGTCGCCCTGCCGCAGCCGGTGCAGCACCAGCGCCCACACCAGCGCCGAATCGGTGCGCGCGGCCAGCTGCAGCAGCTCCTGCGGCGACAGCGCGGAGGCGGTCTCGGCGACCGAGTCCGGCCAGTCGCGCAGTCTCCCGTTGTGGCTGAACAGCCAGGGCCCCGAGGCGAAGGGGGCGGCGGCCGCTTCCCCGTCGGACCCGGCGACGGTGGCGTCCCGCACGGCGGCGAGGAAGGCCCCGCTGCGCACCACCCGGGCGAGGTCCTGGAACCCCGGGTCGCCCCAGATCGGCTGGTCCCGCCGGTAGCGGGCCGGGACGGGATCGCCCTCGGCGTACCAGCCCACGCCGAAGCCGTCCGCGTTCACGGTGCCGAACCGCTGCCGGCGCGGCTCCCAGGACTGCCGGACCAGCGCGTGCTCGGGCTCGATGAGCAGCCGCCCCAGGGATATGGGCGGGCCCAGATAGGCTATGTGACGGCACATCAGGCATCCCTCGCCGTACGGAAGCCGGAGAAGATCTGCCGCCGCACGGGCAGGTCCCAGTTGCGGAAGGTGCCCCGGCAGGCCACCGGGTCCACCGCGAAGGAGCCGCCGCGCAGCACCTTGTGCTCCGGCCCGAAGAACACCTCCGAGTACTCGCGGTACGGGAAGGCGCGGAACCCCGGGTACGGCAGGAAGTCCGACGCCGTCCACTCCCACACGTCGCCGATCAGCTGGCGCACCCCGAGCGGGGAGGCCCCGGCCGGATGGGCGCCCGCGCGGGACGGGCGCAGGTGGCGCTGGCCCAGGTTGGCGTGCGCGGGGGTGGGGTCGGCGTCGCCCCAGGGGTAGCGGCGGGAGCGGCCGGTGGCAGGGTCGTACCGGGCGGCCTTCTCCCACTCCGCCTCGGTGGGCAGCCGCCGGCCCGCCCAGCGGGCGTACGCGTCCGCCTCGTACCAGCTGACGTGCAGCACCGGCTCGTCCTCGGGCACCGGCTCGGTCACCCCGAACCGGCGGCGCAGCCACTGCCCGCCCTCGCGGTGCCAGAACAGCGGGGCCCCGATGCCGTGCGTGCGGATCTGGTCCCAGCCGGCCGCGGCCCACCAGCGGCGCTCCCCGTAGCCGCCGTCGGCCATGAAGGCCTGGAACGCGCCGCAGGTGACCGGCGCGGTGTCGATCCAGAAGGGGGCGGTCTCCCGGGTGTGTGCGGGCCGTTCGTTGTCCAGCGACCAGGGCTCGGCGGAGGTGCCCATGGTGAACGGGCCTCCTGGTACCAGGACTTCGGCCGAGGCCGGGGGCGGGCCCAGCGGCGGCTCGGGGTCGGGCGCGGTCAGTACGGGTGCGCCCGCCCGCAGCTGATGGGTGATCAGCATCGTTTCGTCGTGCTGCTGTTCGTGCTGGGCCATCATCCCGAAGACGAAGCCCCCGTCGAGCAGGGGCGTTCCCTCCAGCGGGGTGTGCTCCAGCAGGTCGAAGACGCGTCCGCGGACCTCGGCCGTGTACGACCGGGCCGCCTCCGGGCCCAGCAGGGGCAGCTTCGGCCGCTCGGCGCGGGGGTGCTCGAAGGCGTCGTACAGCGGGTCGATCTCGGGGTGCATCGATGCGCGGCCGGCCACGTGGCGCAGCAGCCAGAGCTCCTCCTGGTTCCCGATGTGCGCCAGGTCCCAGACCAGCGGGGACATCAGGGGGGAGTGCTGCGCGGTCAGGTCCCGGTCGTCGACGGCGTCGGTCAGCCCGGCCGTCCGGGCGCGGGCCGCGGTCAGGGCGGCGACGGCCCGCTCGCGCAGCCGCCCGGTACCGGTCTCGGCGTGGGTCTCGGTGGTCACGGGCGCTGTCCCTTCCCGGCGGTGTGCAGGAGTTCGTGTTCCCCGGCGTCGTCGGCCGGGCAGCGGCCGCGCCGTACGTACCGTTCGGTGAAGGCGCCGACCGTGTCCCGTACGTGCGTGCTCGCCCCGAGCCGCGGCAGTGCCTCGCCGGCCGCCGCGAAGCAGGCCGTGGCGGCCGTGCGCAGGTCCCGGTCGGCCAGTCCCGCCCGGGCGGCGGTGTGCCACAGCGCGTTGCGCGGGGCGCGCGCGCAGCCGTAGGCGTCGGCCAGGGCCTTCACGGCCCGGTAGGCGGTCTCGGCGGCTTCCGGGTCGTCGAAGAGCGCGTGGGTGACGGCCGTGGGCACCAGCCAGCCGTCCTCGCCCGGCTGCGCGTCGATCATCCGCAGTTCCAGGTGGCCGCGGGGCCGGACCGGCGGGAAGAGGGTGGTGAGGTGGTACTCCAGGTCCTCGGCGGTGGGCCGGCGCAGGCCGTGGCGGCTGCCGCCGGTGCGCAGCCAGTCGCGGAACGTGAGCCCGCGCGGCACGGCCCAGGTCCCGTCCCCGTACGCCCGTACGCACATCACCTCGGTGTCGAGCGCGTGCCGCGTCCAGGCGGCGCGGGGCTCGGCGTCCAGCGGTGGGGCGAGGGAGCGGCGCGTGTCGATGTCGCTCCAGACGCCCTGCCGCGCGCACTTCCAGCCCCGGTACGGGCCTTCGTGCGCCGGGGAGTTGGCGAAGGCGGCCACCAGGACGGCGCCCAGCAGGTGCGCGAGCCGCCAGCGCCGGCCGTGCCCGAGCGGGCCGGGCTCCTCGTGGCCCGCGTCCACGCAGACCTGGACGGAGGTGGAGGAGCGCATCATGGCGCGGCCGGCGGGGCCGGTCCGGTCGAAGTAGACCTCCATGGCCTCGTAGCGCGGGCTGGCCAGCAGGCGGCGCTGCGGTCCGCGCGGATCGAGGCCGAGGCCCCGCAGCACCAGGCCGCGGTCGCCGAGGACGGCGCGGACGGCGGCCAGGTCGGCCTGGAGGCCGTCCACGCAGTCGGTGAGGGAGGCGGCCGGGGCGGAGCTGAGCTCCAGCTGGCCTCCCGGCTCGACGGTGAGGCGGGACCGCAGGGACAGGGCGCGGGCCGCCTCGTGGCCCGCGGTCAGCCGCTCGGGCGGCAGCGGCAGCCACGGCCGCTCGGCGTCGAGCACCAGCCATTCCAGTTCGGCGCCGACCAGCCGGGGCGGGCCGGTCTTGAAACAGATGCCGTGGACCAGGTCCTCGGCGGCCGCCTCGGTGAGCGGCGGGTGGGCAAAGTCCTGCGCTGGCGGAGCGGGTGAGTCCTCGGTCATGACCGGAACCTCGCCTCCTGTCGTCGGCAGTGATGTCACCGGTGCCTACCCGTGCCCGGGGCACAAATGCCTTTGCCGTCCCGGTGGTCCGCACCGAGGATGGCGACGTGAGCAGCAGATTGCGTGAAATCGCGCGGGAGAACGCGCTGATCCTGGCGGCCGGGGGATACCGGACGCGGTCGGGGCGGCGGATCTCCCTCGCCGCCGACCTGGCGGAAGCCAAGGCCGGAACCAGAATATATGGGCCAAACCAGGTCATTCCAGGCGGCGAGTCCATCGGTGGTGCCGCCGCAACGGTCTTCGAGGTGACGGGGGAGAGCAGCACGGTCGCAGCCCGTCGCCTCGCGGGGCGCGGTCCGGTCGCGGTCCTGAACTTCGCCTCGGCCCGCAATCCCGGGGGCGGATACGTGCGCGGGGCCAAGGCGCAGGAGGAGGCCCTGTGCCGCGCGTCGGCCCTCTACGAGACCCTCCTGGAAGCCCCGGAGTACTACGAGGTGCACCGCGAGGGGAAGAGCACCTTCTACACCGACCGGGTGATTCACTCGCCCGGGGTGCCCGTCTTCCGCGACGACCGGGGCGAGCTGCTGGAGGTGCCGTTCCGTGCCGGCTTCCTCACCTCCCCGGCCCCGAACGCCGGCACGATCCGCCGCCAGGAGCCGGAGCGGGCCCACGAGATCCCCGGCGCCCTGGCCCGGCGGGCCGAGCGGGTGCTGGAGGTCGCGACCCTGCACGGCTACGGGCGGCTCGTACTGGGGGCGTGGGGGTGCGGGGTGTTCCGCAACGACCCGGCGCAGGTGGCGGAGGCCTTCCGGGGGCTGCTGACCGGCCGTTTCGCAGGGGTGTTCGAGGAGGTCGTGTTCGGGATCCTGGACCGCTCCCCCGAACCCCGCGAGGCCTTCGAACGGGCCTTCCCGGGCTGAGGGCGCCGGCCGGGCCCGCGGGCGGCCCGGCCCGGCCTCCCCGTCGCGGAGCGCGGCGGGCCCGTGCTTCCGGGCCCGGGGGCGGTGGGGACGGCCCCGATCGCGGGGTGCGCGGGGTGCCGGACTACTGCCAGCCGTAGCGCTCCCGCAGACGGTCGGTCACCAGCCGGAAGCGGCCGCGGTCGAGCGCGCACGCCTCGCGGCGCATGCCCGACTCGTGGACCCGCAGCACCCGGTCCAGGTCCACCCAGGACTCCCGTCCCGCGCCGTCCCAGGGTCCCGAGCCGATCGCCACCCACTCGCGGTCGGCGTCGTGCCGCTTGCTGGAGAGCTGGACGGCGAGCAGCGTGTGCCCGCCCGCCTCCCGCGCGACCACGAGCACCGGACGGTCCTTGCCGCGGCCGTCGTTCTCCTCGAAGGGGACCCAGGTCCACACGATCTCCCCGGGGTCGGGATCCCCGTCCGGATCGGGCGCGTACTCGGTGCGCACGGGGCCGATGGCGCGCGGATCGGCCTCGGCGGTGGCGGTGTCGCCGTCCCGGCCGGGCTGTTCGACGTGACTGTTGCCGTGATGCGAAAGAGCCGTCATCCGGCGCAGGCTACTGGGTTTCGCGGCCCCTGTCGCGCAGCCCGTCCCGCGCCGGGACGTGTCCCCGCCGAGGGTGAAGCCCCTGCTCACCGGCCGTGGAGGGCCGGGCCCCGGCCCCGCCCGAACCGGCACCCGCGCGGACGTTTCGCTTCAGACGCGCGGTGACGTACGCACGGAAGTCCGTTTCCTCATCCCCCTCTTACCGCCACCTTAAGCGGAACCTAAGGTTCGCGGCCGGTGGACGGGAAGGGGGGAATGTCCGATTCCGTGAAGCTAGCGTGCTGCCGCACCCCAACTCCCCGGTAACACAGAGGCAGGCACGCCATGGGCAGCACAGTCGGTCACCGCCGTACGACCAGCGGCAAGGCGAAGATCACGGGCGCGATCGTGGCGGCGGCGGTGATCGGTGGCGCCGCCTTCGCGTTCACCGGGACCGCGCAGGCCACCTCGGTCGGCGCGGTGTACACCACCTCCAGTTCCTGGAGCGGCGGTTACACCGGGCAGTACGTCGTCACCAACAACACGGCCGGGGCCCGGGAGGACTGGACCCTGCAGTTCGACCTGCCCGCCGGCACGAAGATCGACTCCCTGTGGAACGGAACCCACACGGTCGCCGGTCAGCGCGTCACCGTGAAGCCCGCGAGCTGGAACCGGACCCTGGCCCCCGGGGCCTCCGTCACCGTCGGTTTCGTCGCGAGCGGGTCCGGTGCCCCCGGCGCTCCGACGGGGTGCCTGATCAACGGGGTGAAGTGCTCCGTCGACCAGGGCGCGACCCCGCAGCCCAGCGGCCGGCCCACGGGCGGCCCCACCGGCGGCCCGACCCCGGTGCCGACGGCTCCGACCCGGACCCCCACCACGGCCCCCACGGCGACCGCGACCGCGACCGCGACCCCGACCGCCACCGCGGCCCCGACCGTCCCCGCGCCCGCCCCGGGCGCCGGCGCGCGCTTCGCCCCGTACGTCGACACCTCCCTCTACCCGGCCTACGACCTGCTCGACACCGTGGCCCGGACCGGCGTGAAGGAGTTCCACCTCGCCTTCGTCACCTCGGGGGGCGGATGCTCCCCGCTGTGGGGCGGTGTCACCGACCTGGCGAGCGACAAGGTGGCCGCGCAGATCGGCGCGCTGCGTGCCAAGGGCGGCGACGTCCGCGTGTCCTTCGGCGGCGCCGCCGGACGCGAACTGGCCCTGAACTGCGCGAGCGCCGACGACCTCGCGGCCGCGTACGGGAAGGTCATCGACCAGTACCGGCTCACCAAGGTCGACTTCGACATCGAGGGCGCCGCCCTGCCGGACACCGCCGCCAACGCGCGCCGCGCCCAGGCCATAGCCCGGCTGCAGAAGTCCCACCCCGGCCTGGACGTGGCGTTCACCCTGCCCGTGATGCCCGAGGGGCTGACCCAGCCGGGCGTGGCGCTGCTGGCGGACGCCAGGAAGAACGGCGTGCGGATCGACGCGGTCAACATCATGGCGATGGACTACGGACCGGCGTACGGCGGGGACATGGGCCAGTACGCGATCCAGGCCGCGACCGCGACCCAGGCCCAGCTCAAGGGCGTGCTCGGGCTCTCCGACCAGGCGGCCTGGAAGGCCGTCGCCGTCACCCCGATGATCGGCGTCAACGACGTCGCGACGGAGGTCTTCTCGGTCTCCGACGCGACGCGGCTCGTCGAGTTCGCGGCGTCCAAGGGGATCGGGCGCCTGGCCATGTGGTCGGCGGCCCGCGACAAGCAGTGCGCGGCCGGAGCGGTGAACCACGCCGACGCCACGTGCAGTTCGGTCCTCCAGCAGCCCCTCGCCTTCACCAAGGCGTTCAGCGCCCTGCGTTAGAGGCGCGCAGTACCTCCAGCACCTCCTGCGTGATCGCGTCCTCGTTGCGCTCGAACTCGGCCCCCGTCAACCGGCCGGGGTCGGCGGGAAGTCCCGTGAGCACCGGGGTGTGCAGGTGGCCGCCGGGCAGGTCCGGGCGCAGCTCCAGGCGGAGCCGGTTGGAGCGGTAGGCCACCTCGTTGGAGAGGTAGCCGCCGCCTCCGCCCGCCACGGCGCGCGATCCGGGGGTCGGTCCGTCCGCCCGGTCCACCGGTCCCTGCTGCCCGGCGGGTATCTCCGTGACGGCGGTGTTCAGGCGGACCGGATGGGGCGCCTGGACACCGGTCATGGCCCCGGTGGGCAGACTGGTGGGCAGGAACTCCGCCCCCGGGCCGAGGCCGGGCGCCGTGACGGGGTGCTCGTACGTACCGCCGGAGAGGGCGCCCGCGTTGTCCGGGTACGGGTCCGCCGAACGGGCCCGGCCCGCCCAGGCCTCCAGGGTGAAGATCCCGGGGTAACCCTGGCTGATGCTGGTGATCATGTCGGCGGAGCGCGGGCCGGCCGCCAGCCGGGGTCCGTAGGCGCGCTCCACGATGCCCGCGTCGAAGTCGGCGTAGCGGACGGGCAGGACGACGGCCCGGACCTCGGCGGTCGTCCCGTCCGCGAGGGTGATCCGGCGGCCGTTGAGCCGGAGCGCCGCCGAGCCGGAGGGATTGGCCCGGCGCAGTTCGGCGTCCAGCCCGAAGGGGTCGAAGCCGCTGACGAAGATCCGCCGTACGCCCGGGGCCGGACGGAACCCGTTGGAGGTGAGCCCGCGCGAGGCGTCCTCGAACCGGGACTTCAGGGCCGCGCGGTCGACGGGGAACTCCGGCTGCCACCGCGCGAGCCGGACGGTCATCGCGAGCCTGGCCCAGTAGAGCGGCCGGTCGTCGCCGGCGGGCAGGTCACCGCCGGTCCGGTGTCCCTGGGCGCGGTCCACGGCGGCCTGCCACAGCGCCTCGCCCCACGTGTCGAGGAGGCGCTGCGCCCCGGCGGCGTCGCGGGTGGTGCACAGGGCGGCGGGGAAGCGCCGTACGAAGGAGTCGAGTCCGGCCCGCTCCGGGAACGCGGCGGTCCGCGGGTCCGCGAGGCGGGCCTGCTCCGGGTCCGGTGCGGGGGCGGCGGCCGGTGCCGGGGAGTCCTGGCAGGCGGGGGAGGGGGCCGCGTGCGCGGCGGCGGGCGGGAGGACGGCGGTGACGCCGAGGAAGGCGGCGGCGAGGGCCGCGCGGCGTAAGAACATCATGTGACGTGACGTTACTCAGGGGCGCGCGGGAGGGGAGGGGGATCCGGCCTTCCCCGGCCACGGTCGCGGTGGCCGGGGAATGCGGGGCCCGCGGGATCAGGGGCAGCCGTTGGTGATGTTGATCTCGACGACGCCGGAGCCGAGGCCGAAGCTCTGGCCGGGGCGGATCTGGTCGACGTAGCCGCTGGCGTACTTCAGGTACGCGCAGTCCTGGTTGCGCGCGTCGGTCACCCAGCGGGCGGTGCGGGTCTTGGCGCTGGTGGGCTGCCAGCCGGTGTCCTTGTACATCGTCAGGATGTTCTCGTTGCCGTCGAGGAAGCAGACGTACGGCCAGGGGCAGGTCTGCGCGGCAGCGGCAGGCGAGGCGGTCGCGGCCGTCAGGCCGGTCGCGGCCAGGACGCCGGCCAGGGCGACCGAGGCGAACTTGAGGTTTCTGGACATGGCAAAGCCACCTGTTCTGCAAGGAGTTGGAGAAGTCCGGATCGCGCCGCGAGCCGGGCGTGCCGAATCATATGCGAATGAGACAGGTGGCCGAATAATGCGGTCGCGCTCTTCTCCGTGGCCCCGGTGGCCCGCCCGGATCAGCCGACCTCGGGCCAGTCCCAGCCCAGTTGGATGAAGAGCCCCAGCCGGTCGCTGACCCCGCGGATCTGCGAGATCTTCCCCTCCGCCAGGGTGAACAGCCAGATGGCCTCGACCTCGAACTCGCGGCCCGTGGGCTCGGGCATCCGCGGATGCCGCCCGGTGTGCCGTCCGAGCTGGGCCACCCGGGCGACCACGCGGTCGTCCTCGGCGAGCAGTTCCTCGACCCGGACGGTCAACGGGTCGAAGGCGTCCAGCTGCTGACGCAGTCCGTCGAAGGCCGCGCCCGGCTCGTCGGGCTCGCCGTGGATGATCTGGTTGTGGTCGATGACGTCCGGCGCCATGAAGAGCGGGAGGTCGTCCGCCCGCCGCTCGTTCACGGCTTCGAAGAAACCCTTCACGGTCTGCTTGTTGGTCTCGGTGTCCATGGCGGCGCTCCCCCGTAGTACAAGATCGAATTCAAGTCGCCGCGAGCGTAAGCGGGCGGTTGTCCGGGGCGGCTCAAGGACGCCCCAACTCCGGGCAAACGTTCCCTGGAGGCCAGTGCCGTGCCCAGTCCTCGGCCGCCTCCAGCTGCGCCGCCAGCGCCAGCAGCCTCGGCTCCGACTCCGCCGGGCCCAACAGCTGTGCGCCCAGCGGAAGTCCGTCGGGGGTGAACCCCGCCGGGACGCCGACACCCGGCCAGCCCAGCACGTTCCACGTCCAGGCGTACGGGCACGCGGCGATCATCGACCGGTCCGTGGCCAGCGCCCCCAGCCCGGCCAGAGCACCGATCCGCAGGGGCGGGGTGGCCGTCGTCGGGGTCAGCACCACGTCGAAGCGGTCGAAGATCTCCCCGGTCCGGCGGCGCAGCAGTCCCTCGGCCCGCCGTGAGAGCCGCAGCGCCAGCCCGCCCAGCAGGCGGCCCGTACGAGCCGCCCCGTGGGTGCGCGGATCCAGCAGCCCGGGGTCCGGGACCCGCGCCGCCAGCTCCCGTACGCCCGCCGTCGCGCGCGGCACGAAGGCGGGCCCGACCGGGCCGTAGCGCGGATCCTCGGGGATCACCTCGTGGCCCAGCGCCTCCAGCCGCCCGGCCAGCCGCTCCACCGCCGCACGGACCACGGGGTCGAGGGGCGTGGCCGAGGCGGTGAAGGCCGTCCCGTAGGACAGGGCGATCCGCAGCCGGCCCGGCGGCCGGCCGGCCGCCTCCACCGCCGAGAACGGTGCCGGGCGGTGGAGGTCCCCCGGGGCGGGTCCGCTGGCCGCGTCCAGCAGCAGCGCGGCGTCGGCCACCGTACGGGCCAGCACGCCGTTGACCGTGAGGCCGTGGAAGGACTCGGGCTCGGGCCAGGTGGAGATGCGCCCGCGCTGTGGCTTGACCCCCACCAGGTGGGTCCAGGCCGCGGGGATCCGCACCGAGCCCGCGCCGTCGGAGCCGAGCGCGGCCGGCACCAGCCCCGCGGCCACGGCGGCGGCCGAGCCGCCCGAGGAACCGCCGGGGGTGTGGGCCGGGTTCCACGGGTTGCGGGTCGCACCGAAGGCCGGACCCTCGGTGAACGGCCACTGCCCCAGCTCCGGGGTCTGGGTCTTGCCCACGATCACGGCGCCGGCCGCGCGCAGGCGGCGTACCGCCTCGCTGTCGGCGGTCCTGGGCGGGAAGTCCCCCGGGCAGCCGAAGGCGGTGGGTTCCCCGGCCACGTCCATGTCGTCCTTGACCGCGACCGGCACGCCCAGCAGCGGCAGCCGCTCACCGCGGGCCAGCCGCGCGTCCGCCGCGTCCGCCTCCGCGAGGGCCGCCTCGGTCCGGACGATCCGGAAGGCGTTGAGCGAGCCTTGGGACGCGGTGATCCTCTCCAGAGAACGCTCGGTCAGCCGGCGTGCCGTGACCCTTCCTTCGGCCAGCGCCTCGGCCATCTCCCGCAGACCTGAGGGGCCTTGTGGGGTGTGCCCCCTCAACGTCCTTGTCGTACTGGCCGCATGCAACGAGCCCGCCATCGGACCCCCCTTACCGATCGGTAGTACCGACGGTAAGGGGACGCGGCCCCGATCCGGAAGGGACCGCCGGCGGCGTCATCGGGTGTTCCGTCCCGGCCGGCCAGTGCGGTGAGGCCGAGCGCGGTGGCCTCGTCCCAGAGGGCGAGGCGGTCGCCCTCGCCCCAGGTCTGGGTGCGCAGCTGCGCGGTGGAGCCTTTCCCGAAGGTAGGGAGGGAGGGAGGTGGGCGGGGAGGAGACGAGGGGGGAGGGGTGGGCGGGGGAGCCGTCAGCGGACGCCGCGGATCGGCCGTACCGCCAGCGCGCCCGCCGCCGAGGATGCAGGCGTTGCGCCGTCCGCTGCGGTCGGACAGGGCGCCGGCGACCGGGTTGAAGACCGTCGCGAAGATCGCCGAGACCCCCGCGATCAGGCCGAAGTCGGAGACCTTGTGCACCGGGTCGACATGCTCGACCTGGAGGGCGAGCAGGATGCCGCCGACGCCGATGTGCGGCGAGGGTGCCTTCCTGGGCAGGGAATGCGAGCGGGTGAGCGGGTGAGGGGGTGCGCGCCGCCCGTCGCGAGGGCGGGGGTGCGATGGGGCGCGACGGGGCTGCGGAGCGGGGAGGGTGACGCCCGGGTGCTGGGGTGACGGCGGGCGCGTTACACGTGTCAATTAACGTGTAACCACTGTCTGGCACCCGTTTCCGGCCATCCGCCAGACCCCGGACGTGATCGGTCTGGAAGGATGCCTCGGCAATGTCTCACTCATCGAACGCGCCGATCCCCCCGAGCTCGCCGAAGCCGCGCAGCCGCCGGGCCCCGGCCACCCCGCCCCCCGAGCCGGCGCCCGCACCCGTCCCGACCAGCGCCGATGTCGCCCGCCTGGCCGGCGTGTCGCGCGCGACGGTCTCGTACGTGCTGAACAACGCGGAAGCCGTACGCATCAGCGAGCCCACGCGCCGCAAGGTCCGCGAGGCCGCCGAGGAACTGGGCTACGTCCCGCACGCCGCCGCCCGCAGCCTGCGCGCCGGGCACACCCGCATCGTCCTGCTGCCCGCCTCGCACGTCCCGGTCGGCCCGATGTACAGCGCCTTCCTCAACGAGCTCCAGTGGGCCCTGCGCCGTCTCGACTACACGGTGGTCCAGTACGGCAGCCTCGGCCTGAGCGGTGACGAGGCGACGCGGGCGTGGGCCGAACTGCGGCCCGTCGCGGTGATCTCGCTGGGGGAGATCAGCCTGTCCGCGCGCAACGTCGCCACCCTCAAGCGGGCCGGGGCGCGCGCGGTGATAACGCTGGGCCCGGTCGGCGTACCGGGGGCCCACGCCCTCGTGATGGACCAGGCGGAGGTCGGGGCACGGGCCGCCGCCCACCTCGTGGAACGCGGCCGGAGCCGGATCGGCGTGATCGTCCCGGAGGAGGAAGGTCTGGAGCTGTTCTCGGCACCCCGGCTCGCCGGAGCCCGGTCGGTGGAGGGCGCGCGGACCGAGGTCCTGCCGATGGCCTACACGGAGCGGTCCGCGGCGGAGCTGGCGGGCCGCTGGCGCTCGCTCGGCCTGGACTCCGTGTTCGCGTACAACGACGAGTACGCGATGCTGCTGATGCGGGCCCTTCAGGACGAGGGGCTGGACGTCCCCGGGGACGTCGCCGTCATGGGCGCCGACGACCTGCTCATCGGGCGGCTGCTGCGCCCCCGGCTCAGCACCGTCCAGATCGAGCTGCCGACCGGGGACCACCTGGCCTCGCTCGTGGACCGCGCGGTGCGGGAGCCGTCCGAGATCACCGGGCGGCACGACCTGATGTCCGCGACGGCCGTACACCGCGAATCCACCTGACGGCGGGCCCGCCCCCGGCCGCCCCCCCCCCGGCCCGGCGGCCGAGGGGTGGCCGGGGGCCGTTGACAGGCGGCGACGCGGGAGCGGAGACTGCGGGCGCGCCCCACCGGGCGTGCCCCGGGGGTGCGTCCCGGTGCCCACACCGGCACCGAACGCGCCGCCCGCCCGTACGGATCCGCCCAGGAGCGACCCCATGAGCATCCGCACCGTCCGCGACGTGTACGTCGTCGACGCCGTCCGCACCCCGATCGGCAAGTTCGGCGGGGCCCTCGCCGGGATCCGGCCGGACGACCTGGCCGCGCACGTGGTGCGCGCCCTGGTGGACCGTACGCCCGACCTCGATCCGTCCCGCATCGACGACGTCGTCTTCGGCGACGCCAACGGCGCCGGCGAGGACAACCGCGACGTGGCCCGCATGGCCGTACTGCTTGCCGGACTGCCGGTGACGGTGCCCGGCGTGACCGTCAACCGGCTCTGCGGATCGGGGCTCGAAGCCGTCATCCAGGCCGCCCGCGCCATCGCGGTCGGTGACGCCTCCGTCGCCATCGCGGGCGGCGTCGAGTCGATGACCCGCGCCCCCTGGGTGGTGCAGAAGCCCGAACGCGCCTTCCCCGCCGGGCACCAGCAGATGTGGTCGACCACCCTCGGCTGGCGGATGACCAACCCGGCCATGCCCCCCGAGTGGACCGGTTCCCTCGGCGAGGGTGCCGAGCTGATCGCGGAGAAGCACGGCATCTCGCGCGAGGCACAGGACCTGTTCGCCCTGGAGAGCCACCGCAAGGCCGCGGACGCCTGGGCCGCCGGGCTCTACGACGGCGAGGTCGTCGGCTACCCGGGCGTGGACCTCGTGCGCGACGAGTCCGTCCGCGAGGGGTCCACCCCCGAGTCCCTGGCACGCCTCAAGCCCGCCTTCCGCGGCGACGGCTCCGGCACCGTCACCGCCGGCAACGCCTCCCCGCTCAACGACGGGGCCGCCGCCCTGCTGCTCACCGACGAGGCGGGGCTGGCCGCCACCGGACGCGAGCCGCTGGCCCGGATCAGCGCCTCCGCCGTCACCGGCATCGAGCCGCAGCTCTTCGGCCTCGGACCGGTCGACGCCGTCGCGCGGGCGCTCGCCAAGGCGGACCGCCGACTGGCCGACCTGTCCGTCCTGGAGCTCAACGAGGCCTTCGCGGCCCAGGCGTTGGGCTGTCTCGGGGCCTGGCCCGAGCTGGATCCGGCCACGGTGAACCCGCGCGGCGGGGCCCTCGCCATCGGCCACCCGCTCGGCGCCTCGGGCGCCCGGCTGGCGGGCTCGGTCGCCCACCAGCTGGCGGCGGCCGGTTCGGGTACCGGTATGGCGGCGCTGTGCATCGGCGTCGGGCAGGGCATCGCGCTGGTCCTGGAGCGCTGAACCCGCCCACGCCCCGGGGGAGTCGATCGTTTCCGGTCACCGGATCCCGTCAACTGCCCAATAACTGAACAGAAGTGGTGCCCCCGGTCTGGCACGATGGCGCGTGCTGCCGCCCCCCGCCCCGCCCACCCCCATCCGGAGGCCCCGCGTCATGCCACTGCTCGACCCGACTCTCTGGCAGGACGGACCCACCCTCACCGGGGGCACGGCCCCGGTCGTCGAACCCGCGACCGGCCGTACCCTCGCCACCGTCGACCTCGCCGGGCCCGCCGACGTGGGGGAGGCCGCCGTACGGGCCCGCGCGGCCCAGCGCGACTGGGCTCGGGCGGGCCACCCGGAGCGCGCGGCCGTGCTGCGCCGCGCCGGGGACCTGTTCACGGCCCACGCCGGTGAACTGCGGGAATGGCTGGTCCGGGAGTCGGGTTCGATTCCCGGCAAGGCGGACTTCGAGCTGCACGTCGCCGCCCAGGAGTGCTACGAGGCCGCCGCGCTGGCCTCCCGCCCGGTCGGGCAGGTGCTGCCCAGTGAGGCGCCCCGGCTCTCCTTCACCCGGCGGGTGCCGGCGGGGGTGGTCGGGGTGATCGCCCCCTTCAACGCCCCGCTGATCCTCTCGATCCGCTCCGTGGCGCCCGCGCTCGCGCTCGGCAACGCGGTCCTGCTCAAGCCGGACCGCCGCACCGCCGTCTGCGGCGGCCTCGCCCTCGCCGCCGTGTTCGCGGCCGCCGGACTGCCGGCCGGGCTGCTGCACGTCCTGCCCGGCGGGGCGCGGACGGGTTCCGCGGTGGTGGCCGACCCGCGCGTGCGGGTCGTGTCCTTCACCGGCTCCACCGCCGCCGGGCGCTCCGTCGGCGAACTGGCGGGCCGTCATCTCACCCGTGCCCACCTGGAGTTGGGCGGGAACTCGGCGCTCGTCGTGCTCGCCGACGCGGACGTCGAGGCCGCCGTCGCTCAGGCCTCCTGGGGCTCCTTCTTCCACCAGGGCCAGATCTGCATGACCGCGGGACGCCACCTCGTCCACGCCTCGCTCTACGACGAGTACGTGGAACGGCTCGCCGCCCGCGCCGAGGCCCTGGCCGTCGGCGACCCGTACCGCGAGCCCGTGCACCTCGGCCCGCTGCTCGACCGGACCCAGCTGGAGCGGGTCCACGGCCTGGTCGAGGCCAGCGTGGAGCAGGGCGCCAAGCTGGTCGCGGGCGGCACCCACCGGGACCTGTTCTACCGGCCGACCGTGCTCGCGGGGGTGGCCGACGACACCCCCGCCTACGCGGAGGAGGTCTTCGGTCCGGTGGCACCCGTACGGTCCTTCGCAACGGAGGACGAAGCGGTGGAGCTGGCCTCGGCGGGCCCCTACGGACTCTCCCTGGGCATCGTCACCCGCGACGCGGGACACGGCCTGGAGCTGGCCGGACGCATCCCGACCGGTATCGCCCACGTCAACGACCAGACCGTGAACGACGAGGCGGTGGCCCCCTTCGGCGGGGTCGGCGCCTCCGGTACGGGCGCCCGCTTCGGCGGCGAGGCCAACCTCGACGCCTTCACCGAGCTGCGCTGGACCACGGCCCGCACCACCCCGCCGGCCCACCCGTTCTAGCGACCCCGCCGCGCCGGCGGAATTCAGGGCGCCGGCCGATCGTTCCAGCAGGACACACTGCGATCAGGAGGTCCGGAAACCGTGGCTACAGTCGAACTCACCAAGGAGAACTTCGACCGGACGGTCAGCGAGAACCCGTTCGTGCTGATCGACTTCTGGGCGGGCTGGTGCCGCCCCTGCCTGCAGTTCGCCCCGGTCTACGAAAAGGCCGCCGAGGCCAACCCCGACCTGGTCTTCGCCAAGGTGGACACCGAGGCGCAGCAGGAGCTGGCGGCGGCCTTCCAGATCAGCTCGATCCCGACGCTGATGATCGTCCGGGACCAGGTCGCCATCTTCGCGCAGCCCGGAGCGCTGCCCGAGGCGGCGCTGACCGACCTCATCGGGCAGGCCCGCGCCCTGGACATGGACGAGGTCCGGGCGAAGATCGCCGAGTCCGCCCCCGGCGGGGGCGCGGACGGGGCCCCCGGCACGCCGGAGGCCTGACCTTGCGGGACGTGCCCCCCGCGCTGCGGTGACACTGGACCGCATGACTGAAGCGGTGGAGTACGACGTCGTGGTGCTCGGTGGGGGCCCGGCCGGCGAGAACATCGTCGACCGGACCCGCGCCGCCGGGCTGAGCACGGCGCTGGTGGAGAGCGAACTCGTCGGCGGGGAGTGCTCGTACTGGGCCTGCGTCCCCAGCAAGGCCCTGCTGCGCCCGGCGCTCGCCCGGTCGGAGGCGCGCCGGGTGCCCGGCCTGGCCGGGGCGGTCCGGGGGCCGCTCGACGCGGAGGCGGTGTTCGCGCACCGCGACTACTGGACGGGTGACTGGAAGGACGACGGCCAGCTCGACTGGCTGGACTCCATCGGAGCCCACCTCTACCGGGGCCACGGCCGCCTGTACGGGGTCCGCAAGGTCGCCGTGACCAGTCCCGAGGGGGAGCACCACGTGCTCGCCGCCCGGCACGCCGTGGTCGTCGCCACCGGCACCCGGGCCGTGGTCCCGGACCTCCCCGGCATCGCCGGGGCCCGGCCGTGGACCAGCCGTGAGGCGACCTCCGCCCGGGAGGTGCCCGGCCGGCTGCTGATCGTGGGCGGTTCCGTGGTGGCCGCCGAGATGGCCACGGCCTGGCAGGCCCTCGGATCCCGGGTGACCGTCCTCGTCCGGGGGCCGGGGCTGCTGCCGAGGATGGAACCCTTCGCGGGCGAGCTGGTCGTCGAGGCGCTGACCGAGGCCGGCGCGGTGGTGCGCACCGGGGTGGCGGTCGAGGCGGTCGTACGGGACGGTCCGACCGGGCCGGTGACCGTGGTGCTGGAGGGCGGCGAGACCCTGGAGGGCGACGAGCTGCTGATGGCCACCGGGCGGGCGCCGCGGACCGAGGACATCGGGCTGGACACGGTCGGGCTGACCCCGGGCGGCTGGATCGGTGTCGACGACGGCTGCCGGGTCCCCGGGCACGACTGGCTGTACGCCGTCGGGGACGTCAACCACCGGGCGCTCCTCACCCACCAGGGCAAGTACCAGGCCCGGATCGCGGGCGCGGCCATCGCCGCCCGCGCGGCCGGATCGCCGGCCCCGGACACCGCCCGCTGGGGCGCGCACGCCGCCACCGCCGATACCGAGGCCCTGCCCCAGGCGGTGTTCACCGACCCGGAGGCCGCCGCGGTCGGCCTCACCCTCGCCGAGGCGGAGCGGGCGGGTCACCGGGTGCGCGCCGTCGACTACGACCTCGGCAGGGTGTCCGGCGCGGGCCTGTACGCCGACGGGTACCGGGGGCGGGCCCGGATGGTCGTCGACCTCGACCGGGAGGTTCTCCTGGGCGCCACCTTCGTGGGGCCCGGCGCGGCCGAACTGGTACACGCGGCGACCGTCGCGGTGGTGGGCGAGGTGCCGATCGGGCGGCTGTGGCACGCGGTTCCGTCCTTCCCGACGATCAGCGAGGTGTGGCTGCGGCTGCTGGAGACGTACCGGGGGTAGCGGCGGGCCCCGGGCGGTGGGGCGCGGCCGCACCCGGTGGGCGGGGGCGGGGGCTCCCCGCACACCCTGTTGAATGGGCCGAACGAGCCGTCCCCGGCGGGGCCGTGACCCACCGTCACGCGCGACGCCGGTGACGGCCACGCACCGGCGACGAAGGAGCCACCGTTCGTGATCGTGATCGCGCAGCTCAGTGATGTCCATCTCGACGGCGGGACCCGCGCAGCGGAGCGCACCCGCGCCGTACTGGAGTACCTGGACGCCCTCCCGTACGACCTGGACGCGGTCCTGATGAGCGGCGACATAGCCGACCACGGGACGGACGCCGAGTACGAGGAGGCCCGCAGGGCGCTCGCCTCCCGCCATCCGGCCGTCGTCTGCCCCGGCAACCACGACGAGCGCGGCGCGTTCCGCCGGGTCCTGCTGGGTCAGGAGGAACCGTCCGCGGAGCCCGTGAACCAGGTGCTGCGCGGCGAGGGCTTCGTCCTGGCCGTGTGCGACTCCTCGGTCCCCGGCAAGGACCACGGGTACCTGGAGGACTCCACGCTCGCCTGGCTCGACGGCATCCTCGCCGGGACCCCGCACGAGGTCCCGGTGCTGGTCGCCTTCCACCATCCGCCGGTCCCGCTGCACACCCCGTACGTGGACGACATCAGGCAGTTCGGTGAGGAGCGGCTCGCGGCCCTCGCGGAGCGCCACCCCCACCTGCTCGCCTTCCTGTGCGGGCACGCCCACACGGCGGCCGTGACCACCTTCGCGGGCCGCCCGCTGCTGGTGGCGCCCGGGGTGGTGTCCACCCTGCGCCTGCCCTGGGAGGTGCAGACGGATCCCGACCACCACGTCCACCTCGACGAGCCGCCGGCGGTCGCCTTCCACGTGATCGGCGACGACGGGCGGCTGACGACGCACTACCGGGTGGTCGTCGACAGGCCGGCGCCGTAGCCGCGGCTGTAGCCGCAACGGCACGTCCCACCGTCGCCGGGGGTTCCGGCAACGGCGGGACGGCGGTGCGCGGGGCGGCCCCGGTCAGGGGGCGACGGTGATCTGCTGCGCCGGGTCGGTGGTGTCGGTGACCTTGTAGACGGCGTTGAAGGTGGACGAGGTCGCACTCGTCGGGCAGCCGAAGCCGCCGGTCACCGTGACCGGGACCGAGGCGTTGGTGAAGGTCAGGCTCGACGGGGCGCCGTTGGCCCAGGTGCCCGGGACGGCCGCCGGGCCGC
Source organism: Streptomyces sp. NPDC031479 (assembly GCF_055581065.1). NCBI lineage: Bacteria > Bacillati > Actinomycetota > Actinomycetes > Kitasatosporales > Streptomycetaceae > Streptomyces > Streptomyces sp. NPDC031479. Next base: position 61,378 of record NZ_JBVIKC010000023.1, on the reverse strand, counting down.
CGGGGGCGGCGGTGACGGTGCAGGTGGCGAGTCCGGTCGTGTGCACGACGAGACCGCCGGTCGGCACCGTCATGGTGGCCGTGATCGGGGAGCCGTTCTGCATGGACACCGACCAGGCGCCGCTGGTGGTCACGGTCGGGGTCACGCCCGGCAGGCTCGACGTACACGAGCTGTAGGTCGGCGGCGAGATGGGCGAGGAGACGGGCCCGGCCGCGTTGTGGTTGCCGGGGGCGGCCGGCACCGCGCCGGTGGAGACGGAGACCGTGCAGGTCACCGTGACCGAACCGGCCTTGAGGGTGGCCTTCCCGCTGAGGGTGGCCTGGAAGGCGTGCCCGGCCGGGGTGACGGTCGTCGACCCGGCCAGCGGTAACGGCGCGGCGGTGGCGGTGGCGGAGGCCACCGTCAGGGCGGCTGCGGCCGCCATGCCGAGGGCGAGCGCGGTACGCGTACGGCTCATGGCTGTGCTCCTTGGGGATCGGGGTGCGGAGTGGGGGAGTCCCCGGCGGGGGAGGGCCGGGCGGGGGCGGCGGAGCCCCCGGTGCGCGGGGCGGCGTTCGGCTGCCAGGCGAACATCAGCCCGCCGCCGAGGATGCCGAGCAGGGTGCCGATCAGGAACCCGCCGAGGTTCGACAGGACCAGCGCGGCGGTGGCGATGAGCGTGGTGAGAACCCCGGCGAGGGAGCGCTGCCGGGGGGAGAACCAGGCGGTGAGACCGAGGACGATCATGATGATCCCCATCAGGACGGACGGGATCCCCGCCACTCCCTGCTGGAGCATGATCTTCAGCGGTGCCAGCGGCAGTACGCAGATCCAGGCCCCGGCCAGGACCGCGAAGAGCCCGCCCCAGAAGGGCCGGCCGCGCCGCCACCGCCGCCAGCGGCTCAGAAGCATTCCTTCTTGCCCTTGCTGATGTTCATGCTCAGCCCGGAGAGCTTGAAGGTGCCGGCGTTGGTCGCCCACGCCGTCTGCTGCAGGTTGGAGATGGTGACCGTGTCGGCCTGCTGGGCGAAGAGGTCCTGCATGCCGACCGCCTCGGCCGGCCCCTTGTCGAGGGTGGAGGCGTCGCGGCCGATCTCGATGTTCTTGAAGACCGCGTCGCCGGCGAGCTGGGTCGCGTCCACGAACAGGTTGCTGGCCTCGACGGGGTCCTTCTTGCCCGCGGTCAGGTTGAGCGAGATGTCGCCGATGACCGGGAGGGTGGTGACCACCGACTGGCAGAGGCTGTGCAGCTTTGCCTCCTTGATGGCGGTGACCGCCACCGGGATGAGCTCCTCGCGGGCGTTGACGTCGACGCTGCCGTACTGGGCGAAGCCCTCGCCCTCCAGGCTCGTCGCCGACACCTTGAACTGCTGCCCCGACACGGCGAAGGAGGCGGCGAGCGCCCCCTGCGCGAGGGCGATGCCCAGGCCCGCGGTCACCGCCACGGCGGGCAGGGTCAACAGGGCGAAGCGGCGCCAGCGGACCCGGCCCTCACCTCTGTCGGCGGCGTCCGCGGCGTCCGGGGAGGCCATGCCTTCCCCGCCGGGCGGTTCGGATAAGTTCGGTGAGCTTGCCATGAGATCGTCCCTTATCTCGGCTGTGCACCTTTGTTACCGACGAGTTGAATGTAAGAGTGCCAATGGTGGTTGGCAAGGTTGCGTGAGCGCACCTTTTCGGCCGACTCCTACTGCTCCGTACGCAGCAGTTCGGCTACCTCCGCCTCCACCCGCCGCGCCATCGCCCGCGCGAATTCCGCGGCCACCACCTCACCCGCGACGGGCCGCAGGGCCGCCACCGCCTCCCGGATGTGATCCAGCTGGGTGGCCGAAAGATGCTCCAGCCCGTCCGGGCCGATCACATGCCGGCGGAACAGTCCCACGAACCGGTCCGCGAGCGCGGCCGCCTGGGACTGGACGAACTCCCCGGCGTCCAGGATCTCCGCCAGCGGCACCCCCTGCCGCACCAGCGCCACCGTGGCCTCCAGCAGCCGCCGGCTCGGGTACGTGACCCGGTCCCCGTCCAGGCGTACGTAGCCCAGCTCGGCCGCCCGCCGGGTGTCGCCGGCCGAAGCCGCCGGGCCGAAGAGTTCGCGCAGCTCGGCCCGGGTCATCGACACCGGGTCCTCCTGCACCCAGTCCCGGGTCATCTCCCGCTCCAGGCCCAGGAGTTGGGACAGGCCGCCGCCCTGCTCCCAGGCGGAGAGCAGCTCCGCGATGCCGTTGACGGTGTAGCCGCGCCCCAGCAGGTCGCTGACCAGGCGCAGCCGGGTCAGATGGTCGTCGGAGTACCAGGCGATCCGGCCCTCGCGGCGCGGCGGCGGGAGCAGCCCGCGCTCCTGGTAGTAGCGCAGGTTGCGCACCTTGACGCCCGCCGCCCGGGCCACCTCCTCGCGGCGGTAGCGCCGCTCACCGCCCGTGTCCGTCCGCGCCCCGTTGCTCACGCGGCCGAGTGTAGGACGTACCGGCAGGTCACATGGGGCGCTGCCGCGCCTCCCGCTTGACCGCCCGCAGGACCACGAACTTCGGCTCGCTCGCGACGACTTCGCTGTTGCCGAAGAGCCGCCGCAGGTGCGTGTGGTAACCCATGTGGCGGTTGGCCACCACCCACAGCTCGCCGCCGGTGCGCAGCACCTTGCGGGACTGCGCGAACATGCGCAGCGCCGTCGCGTCCGTCGTCGCCTGGTGCGAGTGGAAGGGCGGGTTGTTGAGCACCAGGTCCACCGAACCCGGCTCCAGCATCGCGACCCCGTCGCCGACCCGGAACTCCGCCGTGCGCCGGCCCGGCCGGACGTTGGCCTCGTAGGTCGCCCGCGCCGAGGCGACCGCCTGGTACGACTCGTCCGTGAAGACGACCTCGGCGTCCGGGTCGGCGACGGCGACCGCCGTGCCGACGACGCCGTTGCCGCAGCCCAGGTCCACGACCCGGGCCCCGTCCGTGTTCGTCGGGATGCTCTGGAGGAAGAAGCGCGTGCCGACGTCCAGCCGGTCCGCGCAGAAGATCCCGGCGTGGTTGACCACGGTCAGCCCGGCGCCCGAGCCCCCGTCCTCGTCCACCGTGTACGTCACCGGCCACGGGTCCGTGCCCGCCGGCCGGGCCGCGCCCGGGGCGGTGGGGGTGCAGAAGATCAGGCGGGCCTTCTTCTCTGCGAGGGAGGTCTTCGTCGGCCCGAGGACCTTCTCGAACAGGCGCAGCGTGGAGGTGTGGATCTCCTTCACCATGCCGGCGCCGATGACCACGGTGCCCGCGTGCACGTGCGGGGCCAGCCGGTAGAGCTGGTCCTCAAGCAGCGCCAGGCTCTTGGGCACCCTGATCAGCAGGACGTCGATCCGCTCGGGCGGCGCGTCCTGCGTGGTCAGCAGGGTCACCGTGGACTTCGCCGTGCCGATGCCGGCCCGGTCCAGGTTCGCCTCGGTGGCGGCGCGGGTCAGCGAGGAGTCGGTGATCTGCGTGGGACGGTACGCGGCCAGGGCCGTCGTCAGCGCCCCCCAGCGGTCGCCGACCACGGTGACCTGCCCGGCGCCGGCCAGGTCCACCGGGCCGCGCTCGCCGGTACCGGCGTCGAGATGACGCAGCAGGTACTCGTCGGCGGCGTCCCAGGCGCGGAGCTGGTCGCGCGGGTCGACGGGGAAACGGGTGAGTTCGTAGGAGCCGAAAGGCGTGGTCAGGCGGTTCATATGGAACCCAGGCTAGCCGAGGCCGCCCCCCGGCCCCGCACACGCGGGGCCGGACGGCCCACTACTGCGGGAACTCGCCGGCCATCGCCGCCGCCAGCCGCAGGTGCGGGCGGGCCTCGTCGGCCCGGCCGCGCCGCTCCAGGGTGCGGCCGAGCATCAGGCGCGCGTACTCCTCCACCGGCCACCGCTCCAGGATGGCGCGCAGCTCGGACTCGGCGCGGGAGAGCTGCGCGGAGTGGTAGTAGGCGCGGGCCAGCAGCAGCCGCGGAGCGAGCTGCTCCGGGGCCTCCTCGGCGACCGACACCAGCACGCGGGCGGCCGTCGCGTACTCCCGGGCCTCGAAGAACAGCTGCCCGCGAGCCCAGCGCTCGGCGGCACTCCCGTGCAGGTGGTAGGCGTCCCCGCCGGTGCCCGCCGTCATCTTCCCCGTCCTCACGTCCATGCCCGCAGGCTCCTTCCGCTCGCTTTCGTGGCCGCTGCCGGTCATCGGTGGCTGCAACACCGTCGCGGGCGCGGACATTCCGGGAAGCGGAACGGGAGCCGCCGGGCCTGTCGGCGTTAAGTTGTGGCGTATGAGCAATCTCGATCGCCAGCCCGCTCTCGCCACCTGCGGCGGCCGCGGCTTCGTCGTCGCCGAACCGGTCCGCGAACTCCTCAGCCCGCGCACGGTCAAGCTCGGCGAGGCCACCGAGGTCCGCCGCCTCCTGCCGAACCTGGGCCGCCGCATGGTGGGGGCCTGGTGCTTCGTCGACCACTACGGCCCGGACGACATCGCGGACGAGCCCGGCATGCAGGTCGCCCCGCACCCGCACACCGGCCTCCAGACGGTCAGCTGGCTGCACGAGGGCGAGGTCCTGCACCGCGACAGCGTCGGCAGCCTCGCCACGATCCGCCCGCGCGAGCTGGGCCTGATGACATCGGGCCGGGGCATCAGCCACTCCGAGGAGAGCCCCCGCCCGCACGCCCGCTTCCTGCACGGCGCCCAGCTGTGGGTGGCCCTGCCGGACGCCCACCGGGACGTGGACCCCCACTTCCAGCACCACGCCGACCTCCCGACGGTCACGGCCCCGGGCCTCACCGCGACCGTGATCCTGGGCACCCTCGACACGGCGACCTCGCCCGGCACGGCGTACACCCCCATCGTCGGCGCGGACCTCACCCTCGCGGCCGGCACCGACACCCGCCTCCCCCTGGACCCGGACTTCGAGTACGCGGTCCTGTTGATGTCGGGCGAGGCCCGCGTCGACGACGTCCCCGTCCTCCCGGGCTCGATGCTCTACCTGGGCTGCGGCCGCACCGAACTCCCCCTGCGCGCCCTCTCGGACGCGGGCCTGATGCTGCTGGGGGGCGAGCCGTTCGAGGAGGAGATCGTCATGTTCTGGAACTGGATCGGACGGTCCCAAGAGGATATCGCAGGCTTCCGCGAGGAGTGGATGAACGGGACGCGCTACGGCGAGGTGAAGGGCTACGACGGCCCTCCGATTCCGGCCCCTGAGCTTCCTCCAACTCGCTTGAAGCCTAGGGGAAGAGTGCGCTGAACTGCATGTACGTCCTGAAGGCGGGGCTCGGTGTAGTGGTCATGACGCCACTCCGCTTCCGGAGGCTCGTCGGACGTTGGCGAGGCCTCTGGGAGTGCTTCCTGGTCTTGAGGTCGAGTGCCATGTGAAGCAGGCTGTGGTCAGGTCTAGTCGGACGAATGCTGACCCTTTGCCGACTCTACTGACGAGTGGTCAGATTCCTGGAGAGGGAGCGTGGGCGCGCCTCTCGGCAGGGGAACCTCATGCCGAGAGGTCTGGTCCCCGGACTTTTCGGCTGCCGCGGGCAGCTCCAGGTAGGTGCTCCTCCGAGGCCGCAGCCCGCTGTCGGTCTGTCGTGGAAGCTGGTGTGAGGATGCAGGTGTGGGGGATCTGCGAGGCCCAGGCCTGGCACACCGCGGCCAGAGTCCAGACCTGCCGCACGGGCGGGTTGTGCACGAGGACGAGGAGCGCGGGTCCGCTGCACTGAGCTGCTGCCATGACCTGCGAGCCTGATCCACGCCGATTACGGTGGAGGAACGGGTTCAACCGTCTCGACTTCGGCTCCAAGTGCCGAAACCCCGTCCGAAACGGCATTTGAGCGAAGCCTCGCCAGGGAGGCGCAGCGGATGCCTCAGGAGCAGATCCCGGGTCATGGTCGACGTCGAGGCCGTCCTCGAGCCCATCGAAGCGGCCGCCTGAGCACGACCAGCTCGGGTTGCGAGCCGAACAGCTTGATGGCGGGCGGCAATCGCTGGAGCCGGCAGCAGGTCTTGGACGATGGGGCGTGAAGAGGCTTGGCTTGTTGTGTCAGCGGACGGGTTCTCTGTGGCGGCTGGTCGTTGAGGTGGGCAGCCTGGGTGCCGATGGGTACGGCAGTGAGAGGAGCGCTGAGCAGTGTCCATTGAGACGGCTGGGAGCCGGCGGGTCGCGGTCGTGACCGGCGGCGCTGGTGCGATCGCCCGCGCGGTCGACCGCACGGGCGACGACCCGGTCGATCTGGGTGATCCGGCCGATGTGCGCCGGGCCGCGCAACTGGTGTTGGACCGCTACGGCAGGTGCGATGTTCTGGTCCATCGGCTGCCATGGTCGCCTTCGGGCCGTTCGAGGACTTCGAACTCGGCCTGTGGTGTCAGGTCCAGGCAGTGAACGTCGAGTCGGCGCTGCTGCTCACCCAGGCGTTCGCGCCGGGGATGCGTGAGCGGGGCTTCGGCAGGGTGGTCTTCATCGTGTCCAACACGTTCTGGCGTCCCCCGGGCCCGCACATGCTCGCGTACGTGGCGTCCAAAGGGGCGTTGATCGGCATGACCCACGCCCTCGCCGTCGGGCTCGGCGGCCACGGGATCGCAGTCACGGCCGTGGCCCCGGGGCTGACCCGCACTCCGGCTACCGGCCTCGTGCCGGCGGAGGAGTTCGAGGAGATCGCGGCGCGCCAGGCGCTGCCCCGGCCGCTCACCCCCGACGACACCGCAGCTGTGGTGGCGATGCTCGTCGGCGAGGACGCCGCCGCCCTCACGGGCCAGGTGCTCACGGTCGACGGCGGCCTGGTGATGCGTTAGGAACGGGCGAGACGGGAATCCGAACAGGGGACTCCCGTGCGCGGATCGCGTAGCGCCAGCCCCGATGGTTACGTAGAAGGTCTCGGGGCCTGGGTATTGCGCGGGCGGCGGGCACGAGGGCTTGCTTGAGACAAATCCTCCGTTGCTCGACGAAGAGACATTGACTGAACTCGGGAAGGTCCTCGCGAGAAGTCGAGCTGATGGCGGGTGTGTTCCATTGAGAAACGAAAAGATCAAAGAGGCACGACGGCTGACTGAAACTCAGCCGTCGCTGCCGAGGTGACCCTGGCCCCGAGCCGCGCGGTGCGAAAGCTGCGTTCGTCACGCATCCGCCTGTGCACGGAATCCTGTGGCCGAGTTCTTGGGTCGGTCACTTCGAGTCTCACGGAAATACCAGGGCGGCCCGTACCCGACTGTTCGAGGACCACCAGTTCTCAGCCGGCCATGACCCCCTGCGTCGTTACCTCGCCGTTGTCTTTCGCACGACGCACGCGAGCCGAACTCGCCAGTTTCTCGGCAGCCACTTCACGGGTGAGGTCCTGGATCTCGTCGCCCGCCTCGATGGCTGCGCGCCTGACTTCGATGGTCAGGCCGACCGACGTCTTGATGATGCCCCGCACCAGCGGTTTCGCCACTCTCTTGACCAGAGGGGCAGCGATCAGGCCAATGAGGAAGGGAGGAACTGCAGGGAGCATGTGCGAAGCCTCTCTTGTTTACACAGCACGGCTGCCGCCGCGTGTGCCAATACCACCGGCCGGTGGCGCTGGGCCTGAATTTCACCCCACCGAAAGCACTGTAGTCGGACCTCGGCCGATATGCCCGAGGAGGCCGACGCCTTTCATTCATTCGGGCGGAGGTCCGCCGGAGCAGATCCACGGCTGCGGAAGGGGATCACAGCGGGTCCGGTGCGCCCGGCGCGTGTTCGTCCAGCAGTGAGCCCACCACCTGCACAACGAATTCGGGTACGTGGTCCGGAAAATCGTGGCCGGTTCCCTCCGGGGTGTAGACCCTCCGGGCAGTGCTTGATGCTGAGAGAAAGCGTTCTCTCACGGTGAGGAAGAAGTGCCGTACTCGGGCGCTCTCCTCCGGATCGTCGACCGTGTCGAAGATCTTGTCACCGCCCGTCAGGTCGCGTGGCGCCACGAGGAGGAGGGGGAGCGGGCTGAGCTCGCCATCGTGTACGACCGTCTGCCAGCCGACTCGGGTGATGCCACCTGGTGACAGCTCTCGCAGGATCGATGCCGCGGCGCAGTTCGCCTTGGTCCTGGTCTCGACCATGGCGAGAACCCGCGCCGGGTCCTCGGGAGAGTGCGCTTCGTTCTTGGGCGCGAGGGCGTGGAGGCCGAAGAGGTGGCGCAGCGCGAGGGCGGTCTGGTCCCTCGCGGCATGCCGCAGGGTCGCAAGTGAAGGGCCGAAGGCGACGGCATCGGGCGGAGTGGGATCGAGCAGCACCAGACCGGCCACCAGGTCGGGACGACGCCTGGCGGCGTTGGCCATGAGCAGTCCCCCGAAGGAGTGCCCCACGAAAATGTAGGGTCCCCTCTCGCCGGCCTGCTCCAGCGCCGTGAGCAGTTCGACGGCTTCGGCTGCCGTCGTGCGGGGGAACGGGCCCGGGTCGCTCCAGCCGGAGCCCGGACGGTCCACCAGGACCGAACGCGTCCGTTCCCGTGTCAGCGTGTGCAGCCGGTACATGGCGTAGCCACCGGCATGGCCGCCCGGCATCCAGACCACGGTGGGCTTCGGTCCGGCATCCCCCTCGGCGAGGACGTGCATGCGGTAGCCGCCCACGTCGATCATTCGCCCGGGTGGCGGATACCTCACCCGCACCCGGGCCACATGCACCAGATGGCGGAGAGACCCGAGACCGAGCGCGAGGGCCACGGCGCAGAGCACACCGCCGAGAACCCGCCAGCCGGTTCCCAGGGTGACGCACCATGCGCCCGCGGCCGCCGGCAGCAGGGCGATGCCCAGCCCGGCCCAGTCTCGGCTGAGCAGCCGGAGTATCGCGTCGGTGACATGTGTGCCCGGTCGCATGTTTCTTCACCGTCCCAGCCTTCGTGGACGCTGCCAGGGACATCGCGCGTCTCAGCGCCCGGCACAAGCATCGTCCCCTGAAAACCCCGCGGGCGCCATGCGCGATGCCGGGCCCCGCCTTCCGTCACAGCGGTACGGCAGCCGCCAGGGCCCGGGGTGCCAGCATGGCCGGGTACCGCCACACACGCCGTCCGGCCCTTGCCGTGTGTGTGCCGTGGCCGTCCAGGTTCCCGATACGGGCGTACCACCGTCAGGCCTGGCCCGCGCCGTACGCGCGCGCGAGGCGTGCTGCCACGTCCGCGACCACTTCGGTCTCCCGGGGCACGAGATAGAAGTGGTCCCCGGGGAACGAGCGCAGCTCAAAGAAACCCGGGGCGGCGAGGTCGGACCAGGCGAGGACCCGGTCGGGCACGCAACTCGGATCGTCCTGACCGATGTACGCGGTGATCGGTGCCTTGACCGGAGTCGGATGCGGGAGGTGGTAGCCCTCGATGAGCCGGTAGTCCGCCCGGAGGGCGGGCAGCAGCAGGTCACGCAGCTCCGGGATGTCGTAGACCTCGGAGTGCAGGTCACCGAGGTGCCGGACGCGGGTGATCAGGGTCTCGTCGTCGGCGCTGTGCAGTGCGGTGCGTTCGGCCCGCTGGGGGGCCTCGTGCGCGGAGACCAGCAGGTGCTCGGGGACGAGGCCGCGGGCTTCCAGCCGCAGGGCCAGCTCGTAGGCGACGCAGGCGCCCATGCTGTGCCCGAAGAGCGCCAGCGGCCGGTCGAGCCAGGGCCGCAGCGCGTCCTCGATCGCGTCGGCCAGGGTGGCCATGTCGTCGATGCAGGCTTCCGCGAGCCGGTCCTGGCGGCCGGGGTACCGCACGGCGAGCACCTCGACGTCCTCCGGCAGCAGCGCGGGCCAGCCGTGGAACAGCTGTGCCGTGCCGCCGGCGTGCGGTAAGCACACCAGTCGGAGCCTGGGGTCCGCCACGCGCCGGTGGACACGGAACCACTTCTTGGCGTCGTATGTCGTCATGGCCGCCGGAGACCACCCAGCTGTGAGGAGTTGAACTTGGAGAGGAAAGTGGGACGCTGCTCCACCACTCTTCTGGACACATATGCGGTCTGCGCGGTGTGACCCAGGCGATCGGTCACGACGAGTGTGCAGTCGCTGCCTTCCTGGATGAGTTCGGCGGAATACAGGGGTGTTCCGGTCGCAGACATCTGACCAGCCTCCATCAGGGTCCTTCTTCTCCAGCCATGCTTTCCACGCCGCCGAACGGCGTGCGCAGACGAAAAGGCGGCGTGGAGATGCCCGCAGAGCAGCCGACGGCACGCGGAGAACACTCATGTCGCGGCGGACCGTGACATCCGGCGTGCCGGGAATGGCGACTCAGTGCACCTTGGCGGCGGTCGAACCGGCGCCGCGGACCTTGCCGGCGGCCTTGCTCTCGCTGCCGGCCTGCGCCGCGTGGGCCGCTGCGGCCGCCGCGGCCGGGGGCGTCGACCCGGTGCCCGCCTCGGCCCGGCCCGCGATACCGCCCTGCGGGGCGCTGGTGTCGGTGCCGTGCTCGGCTCCGTGCGCCATCTGGACGGCAAGCACTTCGGCGGTCGCCTCGGCCGCGAGATCCTGGATTCCCTCGCCGGCTTCGTGGACGGCCCTCTTGACTTCGATTCCCAGGCCCACCGACGTTTTGACGATCCCTCGCATGAGGGGTTTACCCAGCCTTTTGAGCAGGGGCGCGGCGATCAGGCCGATCAGGAAAGGAGGTACTACAGGCAGCATGGCAGGGCATCCTTCTCTTCTGCCGAGAAAACGATGGCGGAAAGGCAGTTGGAGGTGAACAGGGAAAGTGCGATGAGATGCATGGATTCCGCATCATCGAACCCGCACCCCTCATTACAGAGAGTATCCAGGGTGAATGCACGGCTACCGGTTCCGCCGTGGCCTTCACTCATTCGAGTAGAACGGCCTGCCCATAACGGCCTGTTCAGACCATTCGACGGCCGGAACCCGACGTCACCCGCCTTCTTCGGGTGACCACGTGTACCTCTGCTGACGGCCGGATGCGCTGTGCAGTTCTCTCGCCACCCGTCGGCGCAGCGCGGGAAACGGCAGCGTGCCGCCGGCCAGCACGGCCTCGTGAAAGGCGCGCACGTCGAACGCGGCGTCGGAGCCGCGTTCACACGCTGCCCGCAATGCCGTGAACTCCGCATGGCCCGCCCGGTACGTCAGCGCCTGTCCCGGCATATCGGTCGCGTAGCGCAGCAACTCGGTCGCGATCTGCTCCTCGGACTCGGCCGCCGCGTGGGCACGCATGAAGGTGCGCGCCTGCTCCAGCGTCATGGTCCCCAGGTTGAGGCCGGTGTCGACGACGAGGCGCTGCGCGGTGAACCGTTCATGGGCCAGGCGTCCGTACGCGTCCCACGGGTCGTCGTACAGCCCCATCTCCCAGGCGAGCCCTGCCGCGTACTCCGCCCAGCCCTCCTGGAACCCGGCGAAGGCCACCAGTTCGCGTCGCAGGTCGGGCAGCGCGATGTTCTCGGTCTGACGGGCGAGGTGGAAGTGGTGTCCGGGCGCGAGCTCGTGGTAGATCAGCGCGGCCGCGCCGAGCAGTGACCGGTGTGCCAGGTCCGAGGCGTTGTAGCGGTAGCGGCCCACCGGTTGCGTGGCGGTCGGCGGGTCGTAGTAGCCGAACGTCATCGACGCCTCCAGCGCCGGGTCGAGGCGGGCCACGCCGTACGGGGCATCGGGCAGGACCGTGAACCAGCGTGGCAGCAGCGGCGTGAGGCGGTCGAGGTGTCCGCGGTAGCGGGCCTCGACCTCCTCCGGGGTGGCGGCGTACAGGCGGGGCTCGCTCGCGAGCCGTTCGTGGAACTCCGCTTCCGTCCCCGCGAAGCCGAGCGTGGCTCGCATCTCCCGCATCCGCTCGCTGAGTTCGCGGCAGTGCTCCCGGCCGAGTTCGTGGAGGCGTTCGGGTGGTGTGTCGCCGGACGTGTACGTCCTGACGAATGCCCGGTACGCCGCTTCGCCTTCCGGGTAGTGGGCCCATCCGACGGTCTCCGGCGCCTCCCTGAGGTAGTCCGGGTCGTCCACGAGGGCGAGGAGGCAGTCGAACGCCGGCTCCAGTTCGGCGGCCACGAGCCCCGCCACCGCGTCGTTCAGGTGGCCCCGGCTCGCCGCGTCGAGCCGGGTGAGCCGCTCGGCGTCCGCCCGGACGTACCGCGTCGCCGACGCCCGCAGCCGGGTGAGGGTGGTGCGGACCCCGGCCAGCGCCGGGGCCGGGATGCGAAAGCCCCGTGCCGCCTGCCCGGCGGCCTTGTCACCGACCGTCGCGACGCAGCGGGCCAGGTCCCGTACGAGGGACACATACCGGTCCGCGTCGGCCCGGTCCTCGAAGCGGTACGGGCGGAAGACCGTGTCACCGTACTGCTGGAGGCTGAAGAGCTGGTACGGCGTGGCGGTGGGCGTGAGCCAGTGGAACCGTCCCGCCTCCGCTTCCTGTTCGGCCAGCGCCCGGAGGAAGCCCGCGGTGTCGGCGGAGGGACCGGGCAGCACCGCGGGCCGCAGCGTGTCCAGCCGGTCCAGCACCCCTGCCGCGAACCCGGCGCGCTCGTCGGCCTCCGCGGCGGACACCCCCGGCAGCGACTCGACCGGCAGCCCGCGGCGGGTCCGCAACGACGGCTCACGTGTGAGCAGGAAGTCCCAGTACGAGGTCGCGAGCCGGTCGGCCTCCTGCGCCGCCGAGCCGTCCGGGAGGTCCGATGAATGGTTCACCATGGTGCCAGTGTGCGCGCCGGGTGACGCCACATCGGGCACGGAGATCAACCGCGATTCGGGGGTCTCACTCGGACGGGGGAATTCGTCCGCCCCGTTCGTGTCCGGCCGGGAAAAGGCGGTCCGACGCCGTCGATCCCGATGGCACGATGAACGGCATGCACCGCCGAACCGTGTCGTTTCCCAGGGCCCGGTCGGCCGCGGTGGCGTCCGCAGCCGTCGCGTCAGCAGTGCTGGCCGGTTGCGGTGGTGGTGACGTGTCATCGACCCGCACCCCTGTCGTCGTGGGGGGAACCGTCACGATCGCCACCGCATCCGAGACTCCGAGTTTCCACCCGTACTCGCAGTTCGGCTCTGCCCTGGCTCCTTATGCCTACGACTCGTTGGTCACCATGGCGCCGGACGGGCAGGTGGTGTCGGGCCTCGCCGAGAAGTGGCGGGCCGGAGCCACTTCGGCGAGTTTCACCCTGCGCAGGGGTGTGACCTGCTCCGACGGGACGATCCTCACGGCTTCCGGGGTGGCCCGGTCACTGAGCTATGCGAGCGATCCCCGTAACCGGCTCGTCGGCGCCCGGGCGGCACTGCCCGGTGTGCCGTTCACGGTGTCGGCCGACGACGCGGCCCGGACGGTGTCGTTGCGGATGGCGTCGCCCTACAGCTTCGTCGTGCGGACGATCGGAATGCTGCCCGTCGTCTGCCCCGCCGGCCTGGCGGATCCCGGCGCTCTGGACAGGAGCACGCAGGGCACCGGGCCGTACGTGCTGAGCGGCTATTCCTCGGGTGGCCCGTACCTCTTCACCCGGCGCAAGGGGTATGCGTGGGGACCGGGCGGAGCGACGAACGCGGTTGCGGGCCAGCCTGAGCGGATCGTGGTGTCGGTGGTGCCGCAGGAGTCCACGGTGGCCAATCTGCTGCTCACGGGCGGCGTCAACATCGCGACGGTGACCGGCCCGGACCGCGCGCGGCTGACCGGCCACGGCCTGGCCACCGCGCAGGTGCCGACCGTGGTGGGGCTGACCTTCTTCAACGAACGGTCCGGCCGCCCCTTGAGCGATCCCGTGCTGCGTCAGGCACTGGTGGGGGCCCTGGACCGCAAGGGCCTCGCCAATGTGGCGATCGGCGGCGACGGAACGCCCGCGAGTCATCTGACCGCCGCGGGCTCCGTCTGCCACACCGACGTGGCCGCCCGGAACCTGCCTCCACACAGTGCCGTGGAAGCCCTGGGCACCGCGGGCTGGACGAAGAACGCACGGGGCAGGCTGGTCAAACAGGGCCGGCCGCTACGGCTGCGGCTGCTCAGCAGCGCCGACTTCGGCTCCACCCTTCCGTCGGTCGCCGAACTGATGGCCGCCACCTGGGAGGCGCTGGGCGCGGACGTCGACCTCGTCAGCGAGAGCCGCAACGCGGTGGTACAGGCCATGTACCAGAGCGGGGACTTCGACGTCGTGGTCGGCAGCTCGCCGGGTCCGCCGCTGCCCGCGCAACTCGTCCCGTACTTCTCCGGTCCGCCGCCCTCGCAGGGACTGAACTTCGCACACGTCGTCAACCGCACCTACGACCGCTTCGTCGCCCTCGCGCTGCGCGCGCCGGGCACGGCCAGCTGCGCGGACTGGAACAGGGCCGCCGCGGCGCTGTTCCGCTCGGCCGACGCGCTGCCCGTCGCCGACGGCACGAGCACGGTGTACGGCTACCGGACGACCTTCGCCGTCGCACCCGGCGGCCAGGTCGTACCGACCAGCATCCGCCTGCACAGATAGCGGCGGCGGAAGCGGCACACGGCCCCACCACCAGTCGAGGAGGTCTCCCATGACGACCGTGTCCACACGGCTCGGTGCCCTGGCCCGGCGCCACCCGTGGGTGGTGTTCTGCTGCCGACGCGCGGTGCGGCTGACGGTCTCCCTCTTCGTGGTCGTCACCGCTTCCTTCGCGATGATCCGGCTCGTGCCCGGTGACCCCGTCCGGGCCGCGCTGGGCGTGGACGCCCCGCCGGACCTGGTAGCGGCGAAACGACAGGACCTCGGCCTGGATCATGACCTGTCGGCACAGTACTGGCGGTATCTGAGGCATCTGGCCCACGGGGACCTCGGGGTCTCCCTGGTGACCGGCGAGCCGGTGGCCGAGCTGATCAGGGCACGTCTGCCGGCCACCTTGTTGCTGGCTGTCCTGGCGTTCGCCTGCGTACTCGTCGTCGCCCTCCCCGGGGGGCTGCTCGCGGCGGTGTGGACACGCGGAGGACGGCGGCCCCGGGCGGAGTTGGCGTTCACCGCCACCACCTCCGTCATGGCGGGCGTGCCGGACTTCGTGCTCGCGGCGGGTCTCACCGCGGGACTGGCGGTCGCCCTGCGCATCTTTCCGGTGGCCGGCGACCTCGGTCCCCGGTCCTACGTGCTGCCCGTGCTCGCGCTGGCCCTCGCTCCGACCGCGGTACTCCTGCGGATCGTCCGGGTGGAGACGCTCAAGGTGCTCGCGACGGACTATCTGCGTGCCGCCCGTGCGAAACGGCTGCCCGCCGTCCCGCTCTACCTGCGCCATGTGGCACCGAACACGCTGACCGCGTCGCTGACGGTCGCCGGGAACCTGCTACCAGCCCTGATCGCCGGAACGGTACTGGTCGAGAAGGTGTTCGCCTGGCCGGGCATCGGGTCGGCGATGGCGCAGTCCGTGGCCGCGCAGGACTACGCCGTCGTCGAGGCGTCGGTCCTGGTGCTGGGCTCGGCCGTCCTCGCGGTGAACTTCCTGGTCGATCTGGCCCTTGCGCTGCTCGACCCCCGATCCGTCATCCGGGAGACGTGATCCGATGGTGTTGTCCTCCCCTTCTCCGCTCACGCCGCGTGCCACCGCCGGCCGGTCTCGTGCGACCCGGTCGGGCTGGTCCACACCGATGGGCGTGATCACCCTGGCGATGCTCGGATCACTCGCCGTACTGGCCGTCGCGGGGGCGGTGTTGTGGGGGCAGGCCGCCGACCGTCCGGACCCGTCGGCGGTGCTGCGGGCGCCCACGGCAAGTCATCTGCTCGGTACGGACCACCTCGGGCGCGACCTGCTCGCCCGGCTGCTCTCCGCGACCTGGCTCTCCCTGCTGCCGGCCGTCGCGGCCACACTCCTCGGCGCGACGGCCGGGATCACACTCGGGGCGCTCACCGCCGTCGTCGGCGGACGCGCCCGCCGCCTGCTGGGAGCCCTGATCAACCTCCTGCTGGCCTTCCCCGCGCTCCTCGTCGCGATGTTCTTCGCGGCCCTCTTCGGCGCGGGCGCGGGCGGGGCGGTGTGCGCACTCGCCGTCGCCTGTGCTCCGGGCTTCGCGCGGATCACCCAGACCATTGCCGCCAAAGTGGCCGGAACCGACTTCATGGCGGCGGCGCGCGTGCTGGGCCTGAGCCGCCACCGGCTCCTCCTGCGTCATGTCCTGCCCCACATCGCCGAACCGCTGATGCTCAACATCACGGTCGCCGCGGGCTCGGCACTCGTGGCCCTGTCGGGACTGAGCTTCCTCGGACTGGGGGTGCAGCCCCCCTCGTACGACTGGGGGCTCCTGCTCAGCCAGGGCCTGGACCGCATCTACACCGAACCGTTGGCCGCCGTGGCACCCGGCATCGCCATCGTCTACGCAGCCGTGGCCTTCCAACTGCTCGGCGAGATGCTGGCCGGAGCCGCCGCGCGACGCGTCCGCCCACGGCAGCCGGAAGAATCCGCGCCACACCCGGCACGCACCGGCCTTCCGGCAGTCGCGGACCACGTGCTGAAGGTGGAAGATCTGCGGGTCACCCTTCCCACGGCGGAGGGAGTGGTCCGGCCCGTCCGCGGTGTCTCCCTCGCCCTGCGGCGCGGTGAGATGGTCGGCCTGGTCGGCGAGTCCGGCTCCGGCAAGTCACTGACGGCGCTCGCCATCGCCGACCTGCTGCCGGACGGCGCCTGCACGACCTGGGGCACCCACCGGTTCCTCGGCGCGGACGCCGAGTCGTTGTCACGCAAAGAGCGACGCAGGCAGCTGGCGACGGGAATGGCGATGATCTTCCAGAATCCGGCCTCGGCCTTCAACCCGTCGCTCCGCATCGGAACGCAGATGATGGAGGCCGTACGCGCACACCACGGCACCCCTCGTGCCCTGGCCGTCGAGCAGGCCCTGGCCCAGCTTCACCGGGTCGCGCTCCCCGGCGGGCGCCGGTTGCTGCGCTCCCGACCCTTCCAGCTGTCCGGCGGTCAACGCCAGCGAGTGGCGATCGCCGCCGCTTCGATGATGCGGCCCGACCTCATCGTCGCGGACGAGCCGACGACAGCCCTGGACGTCACCGTGCAGCGGCAGATCATGGACCTGCTCCGCCGTATCCGCCGCGACGACGCCACCGCGATCCTCATCATCAGCCACGACATCGCCCTCGTGGCCGGCGCCTGCGACCGGGTTCTGGTCATGTACGGGGGAACGATCGTGGAGAACCTTCCGGCCCGTGAGCTGGCGACCGGCGCACAGCACCCGTACACGCGGATGCTCGTCGCCTCGGTCCCGGACCTGGCCACGGACCGCGACCACCCCCTGCACACCATCGAAGGAGGGCCGCCCGATCCGTGCGGCACGGCCCCGGGCTGCCCGTTCCATGACCGCTGCCCGCATCGAGTGGACCGGTGTGCCGTGGAGAGCCCCGTGCTGTCCCCGCTCGACCCGGAGCACGAGGTCGCCTGCTGGCGGCCGCTGGCCCCGGCACCGTTCCGCGGACAGCGTGAGACCGAAGAGGTGGAGCAGTGAGGGAAGAGGCAGGGCTGGCGCTGTACGACGTCACCGTGCGCCACCACGGGCCGTTCGGGCCGGTCACGGCGGTGGACGGGGTGTCACTGGAGGTTCCCCGGGGCACGACGGTCGGCCTGGTCGGCGAGTCCGGTTCGGGAAAGTCCACTCTGGCACGTGCGGTCGTCGGGCTGGACAGCCCGTGCGCCGGGCGGATCACGATCGGCGGACGGGAGTACCGAGGCCGCCGGGCGGTCGGTCGACGCCGGCTGGGCCAACAGGTCCAACTGGTTTTCCAGGACCCGGACACGGCACTCGACCCCCGCATGACGGTCCGTCAGTCGCTCGCCGAAGCGGCCGGGGCCTTCGTCCGGCTGGACCGCCGCAGCCGCGAACAGCGCATCGGCGGACTGCTGGAACTGGTCGGTCTCGACGCCGGCTGCGCCGACCGGGTGCCGCGGGAGCTCTCGGGCGGCCAGCGCCAGCGCGTGGCCGTCGCCCGTGCGCTCGCCGTCGATCCGGCGGTACTCATCGCCGACGAGGTCACCTCGGCTCTCGACGTGTCGGTCCGGGCGGCGCTCCTGACCACGCTCCGGGACCTGCAGCGGCGCATGGGCTTCGCCATGCTGTTCATCAGCCATGACCTCGCAGCCGTCCGCCATGTGTCGGACGGTATCGCCGTGATGTACCTCGGCCGGATCGTCGAGACCGCCGCCACCGAGAACCTGCTGCGCAGCCCACGGCATCCCTACACCCGGACGCTGCTGTCCGCCGTGCCGAGCCTGCACCCCGGACGACGACCGGTCGGGGAGCCGCTTCTGCCCGGAGAGGTACCCGATCCCGCGTCGCCACCGACCGGATGCCGCTTTCATCCGCGCTGCCCCGTCGGGCCGAACCGGCTTCCGGGACGGGATGTCTGCACCGCGCGGGACCCCCAGCAGGAGGCGGCCGGACAGCCGCACCGCGCCGCGTGCCACTTCCCGTATCCCGCCGACGCCTGCCCGCCCCACGCCGTCAGCGCGCACCAGGACGCGAACGGTGACCGGGCTCCGCGAACCCCCGGGGACCTGCCGTCATGACGGCCAGGGAACCGGACAGGCTTCCGTCCGGCGCCGACGCGGTCGTCGTGGGGGCCGGTGTGATCGGTGCCGCGGTGGCACTGGAGCTGGCGCGCACCGGTCGGCGCGTCGTGGTCATCGACAAAGCCGGCGGCGTCGGCCACGGATCCACCAGCGCATCGAGCGCGATCATCCGTTTCAACTACTCGACCTGGGACGGTGTCGCCACCGCCTGGGAGTCCCAGCACTGCTGGGCACGATGGGAGGAGTACCTGGGCACCGTGCGCGGCCCGGGCCTGGCGGCGTTCCGGCGGACCGGAGCGGTGTTCCTCGACGCGCCGGACTCCGGGACGCCGGAGGTGATCGCCCTGTTCGAGCGTGCCGGCGTGCCGTACGAGCGCTGGGATGCCGCGACGCTGCGCAGCCGGATCCCCGGCATCGACGCGGGACGCTACGGCCCTCCCAAGCCGCTGCGGGACGAGGCGTTCTTCTCCGGCCCCGAAGGTGAACTCGGCGCGCTGTTCACACCCGACGCGGGCTTCGTCGACGATCCACAGCTCGCGGCACAGAATCTCGCGGACGCTGCGGGCCGCCTCGGAGCGCGTTTCCTCTTCCGTCGCGCGGTCGTCGGTGTCCTGCGTCGCGAAGACCGGGTGGCGGGCATCCGGCTCGCCGACGGCACCGCGATCACGGCGCCGGTGGTGGTCAACGCCGCCGGGCCCTGGTCGGGCGCGTTCAACCGGATGGCCGAGGTCGGCGCCGAGTTCACCGTAGGAGTGCGCCCGCTGCGCCAAGAAGTCCACCAGGTGGCCGCACCGGTTGACCAGGGCGACACAGCCTCGTCCGGCCAAGGCGGCGCCGGGACCACGCCCGGCCTGATCGTGGCCGATACCGACCTCGGGACCTACCTGCGCCCCCGCGGCGGACACCTTCTCATCGGCAGCACGCTGCCCGCCTGCGACCCGAGGGAATGGCTCGACGACCCCGACCTGTGCAGCCCGCACCCGACGCCCACCAGGTTCGACACCCAAGTGACCAGGGCCGCACGCCGATTCCCGCTTCTCCGCGTTCCGAACCGGCCGACCGGCATCGCCGGCGTCTACGACGCCGCCGACGACTGGGCCCCCCTCTACGACCGCACCGATCTGCCCGGTTTCTACGTCGCGATGGGCACGAGCGGCAACCAGTTCAAGAACGCTCCGCTGGCGGGCCGATTCCTCGCCACCCTGGTCGACCGCGTCGAGGCCGGCCACGACCACGACCGCGATCCGCTGCGGTACACCGGCGAACACACCGGCATCGTCGTCAACCTCGGTGCCTTCTCCCGTAAACGGCCCATGGCCGAGGGGGCCGCCTCCCGGACCGTCATGGGCTGACGCATGATGCGCCGGGGCCGGTGCCGTCCGGGAGTTGCCGCACCGGACGGCACCGGCCGCGTGACGTCGCAAGAGATCTACCAGCGGCCGCGCGCGGGTGTGGAGCCGAGCTTGGAAGTCAGCACGGACAGGAAGGTCGGGAGCCGGTCGACCGCGGATTTGGGGACAGGGGTGACCTGGACCGTGTCCCGCACCACGTCCTGCACGACGAGCTTGTAGGTGCCGTCTTCCTGGACGAGTTCGGCGGCGTAGAGCAGTGTTTCCACCAGTGGTCCTTCAGTTGTGTCGTGCGAGGGGTCAGGCGCCGTTGAGCCAGGCGGTCCACGCCTTGGTGGCCTGCTGTTCGTCCACGTCCTCGGCGAACAGGTGGTGGCCCAGCCAGATCGGCCAGTTCCACGAGCTGCCGTTGAAGAACCGGTACAGCGCGTCCGGGCCTCGCAGGCCGACGAAGTCAGGGCTCAGCCAGTCCACGACCACCTCCGTCGAACCGCCGTCCGTACCCGGGAGGTCGAGCGACAACCGGTCGCCGACGGCCGCGCCGTCGTCGAGGCCGAGGCGTCGGCACAGAGCGGCGAAGTCGGCGGGGTCTTCGGTGGACTTGCCACGGGCGGCCTTGACGTAGACGGCGGGGCGGCCGGCGAAGTGCCTCAGGTACTCGGGGAGGGAGTGCTGGTAGAAGTCGACGTGCTTCTCGGCCGCGTCCGCCTTCGTGTCCCAGTTCCAGGTGTCGTCGACGACGCCCGTGTGCACCCAGTGGATTCCCATCCGCAGATGGCTCGCGCCGCCGTCGGCCGGCTCGATGCGGTAGGTGAGCGTGTTGGAGAACCCGCCGTCCTGGGTGGCCCGAACCGCGAAGTGGTGCGGCGGCTCCCACGCCACGACGGTGCTGTCGCCGCGCGTGGCCTTTCCGCCGACGCGCGGCTCGACCTCCATCGGGTAGAGCCAGCCGAGGTTGCCGGCGCCGGTGGCGACCGCGTCCCAGACCTGTTCGGGCGTGGCGGGCAGGTCCTGTTCCCGGCGGACCTTGAGCTCTCGGGCCATGGTCACTTCTCCTTCGTCGTTCATGGGTCAGTAGGTGAGCGGAAGCGCGGTGAGCCGCCGCTGCAGCGGGTTGGGCCGCCAGTCGAGTACCGCGCCGTCAGCGAGCCGCAGGTGCGGGAGCCGACGGACCAGCGTGCCGACGGCCACCTCCGCCTGGAGCTTGGCCAGCGGGCCGCCGAGGCAGAAGTGCGGGCCGTTGCCGAAGCTGAGGTGCCGGTTGCCCGGGCGGGTCAGGTCGAGCCGGTCGGGGTCCTCGAAGCGCTCGGGATCCCGGTTGGTCGCGGCGAGGAACAGGTAGGCCAGCTCGCCCTCGCGCAGCGTCCGCCCGCCGATCTCGACGTCCTCGGCGGCAACCCGGACGATCGCCTGGGTCGGCGTGTCGTAGCGGGCGAGTTCGTCGACGGCCGTGCGGATCAGCATCGGGTCCTCGCGCAACCGGGCCAGCTGGTCGGGGTGGCGCAGCAGGGCGAGCATGCCGTTGCCGACCAGGTGGGTGGTGGTCTCGTCGCCGGCGGTGATCAGGACGAAGCAGGTGGACAGCAGCTCGGAGTCGGTGAGCCGGTCGTCCTGCGCCTGGGTGGCGACCAGGGCGCTGATGAGGTCGTCGCCGGGGTCGGCCCGGCGGCGGCGGACGAGCCGGGCGAGGTACTCCTCGTACTGCTCGATCGCCGCCTCGGACTTGTCGATGTCCTCGCTCAGCCGGCCGAAGCGGTGGAACCAGGTCTTGACCTGCGGGAGGTCCTCGGGCGGGATGCCGAAGAGCTCGCAGACGACGGACAGCGGCAGCGGGGAGGCTACCGCCTCGATCAGGTCCGTGGCCGGCCCGGCCGCGACCGCCTCGTCGATGAGCCGGTCGACGATCCGCTGGATGCCGTCGCGCAGGGCTTCGACGCGCCGCGCGGTGAAGGCACGGTTGGCCAGCCTGCGCAGCCGGGCGTGGTCCGGCGGGTCGGTGTTGCTCATCACCCGGCCGAGCCGGTCGGTGAGCCGGCTGAAGGCCTTGAGGTCGCCGCCGAGGGCGCTGTAGGCGCGGGTCATCCGGTCCCGGTCGTTGGACAGCCGCAGGTCGCTCAGGGCCGCCTCGACGTCGGCGTACCGGGTGAGGTACCAGATGCCCCGGGTGCTGCGGTGGACCGGGTCCTCGCGGCGCATGCGGGCGTAGAACGGGTACGGGTCCCGGCGGGCCTCGGGCGTGAGCAGGGCCGCGGCGAGGTCATCGGACCGGGCGAGGCCCGCGCCGGCGCGGGCCTCGTCGGTGGTGTCGGTCAGGTTCACTGCGAGACGCGCTACCGCTGGGCGTTCATGGCGTCGGCGAGGCTCTTGGGCCGCATGTCGGTCCAGTTCCGCTCGATGTACTCCAGGCAGGCGGCGTGGGTGTCGGGTCCGTGGGCGACGCTCCAGCCGTCGGGGACGCCCGCGAACTGCGGCCACAGCGAGTGCTGGTTCTCGTCGTTGGTGAGCACGAGGAAGGTGCCGTTTTCGTCGTCGAACGGGTTGGTCATGGGAATCAGTCCTCCTGGTGGTGGGTTGGGGTGTCACCGGTGACCTCGGCGAGGCGGGCGGCCAGGACCGGTCCGATCTGGGCCAGTGAGCCGGCTTCGGTCATCCGGTTGTGCCGGGTGGTGATCTCGTGCGATTCGATCCGGCCCGCGATGTACGGGCGCCAGGTCGCGGGCCCGGCGTCGTCCCCGTCACGGTCGATCGTGGAGTTGAACAGCAGCAGGTCGCCGTCGAACCCGGCGGGGACGAAGTCGACCGCCAGCCTCGCGTTGTTGATCATGATGTGGACGATGACCTCGATCTGCTGCTCCGTCAGGCCCTGCAGCGCGCTGCCCCGCCGGTTCAGGACCTCGGCGACCTCGGCGTAGGTCAGCTCCCGGTCGCCCAGCTCGTCCGGGTCGACGTCGAGCACACCGACGAGCACGTCCCGCTCGGTGGGCACGGGCATCTCCTCGAACTGCACGTCCTTCACCGGATAGGCGTCGAGGATGGCCAGCAGCGCGGTCCGCTCGCCGCGCGCCTGCAGCTCGCAGGCGATCGCGTGGGCGATCAGCCCGCCGGCCGACCAGCCGAGCAGCAGGTACGGGCCCTCGGGCTGGATCTTGCGGATCTGGTCGGCGTAGTCGGCAGCCATCTCCTCGAAGGACGTCGGCAGGGGTTCGGGCCGGCCCAGGCCGCGCGCCTGGATCGCGTAGACCGGGTGCTGGGGGCCGATGTGGTTCAGGAGCCCGCTGTACGACCAGCTGATGCCGCCGCCGGGGTGGATGCAGAACAGCGGCGTGCCGGTCCCGGTCGAACGCAGCGGCAGCACCACGTCCAGCGCGTCGGCGGGGTCGTCCATGACCAGGCGCTCGGTGAGTCCGGCCACGGTCGGCGCCTCGAACAGCATGCGCAGGCCAAGTTCCAGGCCGAGGGTCTCGCGGACGCGGGAGGCCAGGCGGGCGGCCAGCAGCGAGTGCCCGCCCAGATCGAAGAAGTTGTCGTCGATGTGCACCTGTTCCCGGCCGAGGACCTCGGCGAAGAGGCCGCACAGCAGCTGCTCCCGCGGCGTCCGGGGGCCGCGTCCGGTGCCCTGTGCCCCGTACTCGGGGGCGGGCAGGGCGGCCCGGTCCAGCTTGCCGTTGGCGGTCAACGGCAGCGTGTCCAGGGTGACGAACGCCGACGGCACCATGTAGTCGGGCAGTTCACGGCGCAGTCGCCCGGAGAGCTCGCCCGTCTCGGGCGTGCTCTCGGGGCCGGGCACCAGGTAGGCGACGAGCCGCTTGTCGCCGGGCCGGTCCTCGCGGGCGACGACGGCCGCCTGGGCGACGCCCGGGCAGCTCGCGAGGATCGCCTCGATCTCGCCGGGCTCGATCCGCAGACCGCGGAGCTTGACCTGGTGGTCGGTCCGTCCGGCGAACTCCAGTGTGCCCTCGGCCGGCCACCACGCCAGGTCGCCGGTGCGGTACATCCGGCTCCCGGGCGGCCCGTACGGGTCGGCGGTGAAGCGCTCCGCGGTCAGGCCGGGTCGGCCGAGGTAGCCGCGGGCCACGCCCGTCCCCGCGAGGTACAGCTCGCCGACCAGGCCCGTGGGCACCGGCCGCAGGCGGTCGTCGAGGACGTAGGCGCGCATGTTCGCCATCGGCCCGCCGATCGGCACGGTCGCGGCGTGCTCGGGGAGGCTGTGCACCGGGTGGCGGGTAGCCAGGGTCGTGGCCTCGGTGGGCCCGTAGCCGTTGACCACCTCGATGCCGGGGCAGACCTCCAGCACCCGGGCGACGGCGGCCGGGGAGACCACGTCACCGCCGGTCCACACCTCGCGGACCCCCGCGAGCAGGGCCGGCCGCTCCTCGGCGACCAGGCGGAACAGCCCGGCCGTCAGCCACAGTCCGGTCACCCCGTGCGTGCTGATCGTGTGCTGCAGCAGGTCGAGGTCGAGCCGCTCGGGCGGTGCGACCACGACCCGGCCGCCGCCCAGCAGCGGCACCCACAGCTCGTAGGTCGAGAGGTCGAAGGCGGTCGGGGAGTGCATCAGCACCCGCTCGTGTCCGCCGCCGTGGTATTCAGGGGTGAGCGCGAGGCCCACCACGTCTCGGTGGGTGACGGCCACGCCCTTCGGCCGGCCGGTCGAGCCGGAGGTGTACATCACGTACGCCAACTGCCGCTGGTCGCAGCGTACTTGGATGTCGGACGCGTCGGGTTCGCCCTCGATCGAGGCGGTCAGCACGTCCTCGGTGAGCACCAGGGCGGCCCCGGCCTCCTGGAGGATCAGGTCGATCCGGGACTGCGGGAAGCGCGAGTCGAGGGGCGTGTAGGCGCCGCCCGCCTTGATGATCGCCAGGAGCGCCACGACGAGGTCCGCCGAGCGGTCCAGCAGCACCGCGACCGGTGTCTCCGGTCGTACGCCCTGGCGGATCAGTGCCCGCGCGAGGCGGTTGGACCGCTGGTCGAGTTCCCGGTAGGTCAGCTCGGTGGCGCCCGCCACGACGGCCACCGCGTCCGGGGTGGCGCGCACCTGGCGGGCGAACAGCTCCGGCAACGCGGCCTCGGGCAGCTCGACCGCGGCGCCGGTGGACCGGGACAGCAGCCGGCGGCGTTCCTCGCCCGACATGATGTCGATCCGGCTGATCGGCCTGTCAGGGTCGGCGACCGCCGCGCGCAGCAGCCGCGCCCAGCGCTCGAACAGCAGCTCCACGGTGGCCGGGTCGAACAGGTCGGTGGCGTATTCCACCGCGCCGACCAGGCCGTCGGGGCTGGGGGCACCTCCCGGGCCGCCAGGCCCAGGGGGACCGTCCGGGCGGAACTGCTCGGTCAGACTGAACGTCAGGTCGACCCGCGAGGTCCCGGTCGACGCCTCCAGGTGGCCGGTCTCCAGGCCCGGCAGGGCGAACTCGCCCACCGGCGCGTTCTGCAGGGCCAGCATGATCTGGAACAGCGGGTGGTGCGACAGCGAACGGGCCGGGTTGACCACCTCGACCAGGTACTCGAACGGCACGTCCTGGTGGTCGTACGCGGCGAGCGCCTTCTGCCGCACCCGGCCGAGCAGTTCGGCGAAGCCGGGATCGCCGCTCGTGTCGGTGCGCAGCACCAGGGTGTTGACGAAGAAGCCGACGAGGTCGTCCAGCGCCTGGTCGGTACGGCCGGCGATCGGGCTGCCCACGGGGATGTCCGTACCGGCACCGAGCCGGGTGAGCAGCGCGGCGAGGCCGGCCTGGAGCACCATGAACATGCTGGCGCCGCGCTCGGCGGCCAGGTCCCGCAGTGCCTGGTGCAGTTCGGGGTCCAGCCGGACCACGACCCGGCCGCCCCGCTGGGAGGCCACCGGCGGCCGGGGCCGATCGGCGGGCAGCCGCACCTGCTGCGGAATGCCCGCCAGTTCGTCCTTCCAGTAGGCCAGTTGCCGGGCGAACAGGCTGTCCGGGTCGGCGGCGATGCCGAGCAGGTCGCGTTGCCAGCAGGTGTAGTCGGCGTACTGCACCGGCAGCGGGGACCACTGCGGCTCCTCGCCACGGCAGCGCGCCGTGTAGGCGGCCGCGAGGTCGTCGGAAAGCGGCCCCATCGACCAGCCGTCGGCGGCGATGTGGTGCACCACGACCAGGAGCACGTGCCGGTCGGGGGCGAGCGCGTACAGCTCCGCCCGGACCGGCGGCTCCGCTGCCAGGTCGAAGCCGCGCCGGGCCGTCTGCGCCAGCCGCTCGGCCAGCCGGCTCTCGTCGAGCTCGACCACCGGCAGTTCCGGGTGCGCCTGTGAAGCGCTCAGCACGACCTGGTACGGCACACCGTCCGTCTCGCGGAAGACCGTCCGCAGGCTCTCGTGCCGGGCGATCACGTCCGCGAGCGCGGCGTGCAGGGCCGGGCGGTCGAGTTCGCCGGTCAGGCTCAGCGCGAGCGGCATGTTGTAGGTGGCGCTCGGGCCGTCCATCCGGTGCAGGAACCACAGGCGGCGTTGGGCGAAGGACAGCGGGACCTTCCCCCAGCCTTCGGCCGGGGGTGCCCCCATGGGTCGCGGCCGGGCGGTCAGCGTGGGCCGGGCCGTGCCGGAGCCGTCGAGGCAGGCCGCCAGTCCGGCCACGGTCGGCGTCTCGAACAGAGTCCGGACCTCGAGCTCCGCGCCGAGGGTCGCCCGGACGCGGGAGGCCAGGCGGGTCGCCAGCAGTGAGTGTCCCCCCAGGTCGAAGAAGCTGTCCTCGACACCGACCTGGGCCAGGCCGAGCACCTCGGCGAACAGCTCGGCGAGGAGCTGTTCCTGCGGGGTCCGCGGCGCCCGCCCGGCTCCGGCCTGCCCCAGGTCGGGCGCGGGCAGCGCGCGGCGGTCGAGCTTGCCGCTGGCCGTCAGCGGCAACGAATCCAGCGCCACGAACGCCGACGGGATCAGGTAGTCGGGCAGTCGCCCGCGCAGCCATTCGCGGAGTTCGCCGATGAGTGCGCCGGTGCCCCGGCTGCCGGTCGGACAATTGGTCAGCGACGACAGCGGCGTGCTGGTGGTCCGGGCCGACCGGTACGGCTCGGCCGGGGAGCCGTGATGCGCCCGCGGGCCGGCGAAGACGACGTCCAAGGCGTCGGCCACGGTGGCCGACCAGGTGACGCCCACCCAGCGGTCGAACTCCAGCCCGATGACCTGGAAGTCCTCCGGGTCGGGGAGTTCGCTCTCCTCCGGTCCGTGCAGCCGCTCCAGCAGTTCGGCGAGCGAGCTGTCGCCGTTCTGCAGTGCCCGGGAAAGGGCGGCCTCGCGCAGCACCCGGCGGTTCGGCACTCCGGTGATCCGCAGCACGTCGGCGGGCGGCTGGGCGAGGAGTTCGCGCAGCTCGGCCAGTCCCGCGAGCCGGTGTCCCCACTCCAGCTCGACCGTCCGGCCCGGGGCCGCCGGAACGACCGGGGCCTTGTGCAGCGTCACGTCGTAGCGGTAGCGGATCAGTTCGTTGTGGTGACGGCCGCGCTTGACCTCCACGGCCACCGCGCCGATGTCCGTGCCGTGCTCCCGCAGGACGGTGAAGAAGTCCGGGTCGACCAGGAGTTCCTTCTCCACCCTGACGGCCTGCTCCACCGCGCGGCGCACCGCCGCGAGGTCACCGTCGGCACCGGTGCGGTGCAGCTGGACCGCGGTGGCCAGCGGGCGCAGCAGCCGCAGGTTGCGGACGTCGCCGACGAAGAGCGTGCCGCCGGGGGCGAGCAGCCGCATCAGCTTCCCGATCACGTCCGCGAGGTAGTCGGCGGACGGGAAGTACTGCACCACCGAGTTGATCACGATGGTGTCGAACCACCCGGCCGGCAGGCCCTCGGTGTCGTGCGCCGGGCGGGTCTGCAGCACGACACGCTCGGCCAGGTCGTCCTGTCGGCCGACCTGCGCGGTCAGCGCGTCGACCGCCGTGGCGGAGAAGTCCGTCGCCCAGTAGGTCTCGCAGTGCGGTGCGATCTGCGAGAGCAGCAGTCCGGTGCCGACGCCGACCTCCAGCACCCGGCGGGGGCGCAGGGCCAGGATGCGGGCCACGGTGGCGTCCCGCCACTGGCGCATCTGCTCGACGGGGATCGGACTCGCGTCGTAACTGCTGTTCCAGCCGACGAAGTTCTGACCGAAGCCGGCTTCCTCGGGGGTGATGGGCAGGGCGTCGTAGATGTCCTGCCACTCGCCCACGTGGTCCGCTTCCAGGCCACTGTCCCGGGCCTCGTCCTGGTGCGGGACGACGTAGCCGACGAGCCGGTCGTCCTGGGCGAGGACGGCGGCCCGGGCGACGGCGGGGTGCTCGGCCAGCGCCGCCTCGACCTCGCCGGGCTCGATGCGGAAGCCGCGCACCTTCACCTGGTCGTCGGCACGGCCGACGTACTCCAGCTCGCCGTCGCCCAGCCAGCGCACCAGGTCTCCGGTGCGGTACATGCGCTCACCGGACCCGAACGGGCAGGCGACGAACCGTCCGGCCGTCAGGCCCGGCCGGTTCAGGTAGCCGCGCGCCAGTCCCGCGCCCGCGACGTACAGCTCACCCGCCACGCCCGTCGGCACCGGCCGCAGCCGCTCGTCCAGCACGTACACCCGGGTGTTGGCGATCGGACAGCCGATCGGCGGGACGCCCGTCCCCGGGGACAGCGGGGCGCTCATGGTCGCGCACACCGTGGTCTCGGTCGGACCGTACGCGTTGATCATCCGGCGTCCGGGCGCCCAGCGGTCCACCAGTTCCGGCGGGCACGCCTCACCCGCCACCACCAGCGTCGGCACCTGCACCGAGCCCTCCGGCAGGGCGGCGAGGACGGACGGGGGCACGGTCACGTGGGTGACGGCGAGGTCCCGGTCGGCCAGCGCAGCCACCGGGTCCGCCGTCGGGGGCAGCACCAGGGCCGCGCCGCGCAGCAGGGCGGTGTAGATCTCCGACACCGAGGCGTCGAAGCTCGGCGAGGCGAACTGGAGCACCCGGCTGTCGGGTTCGATCGCGAACCGCTCGATCTGTGCGGCGACCAGGCTCGCGACGCCGCCGTGGCCGACCACGACGCCCTTGGGGCGGCCGGTCGAGCCCGAGGTGTAGATCACGTAGGCCGGGTGCCGGACGTCGAGCGCGACCACGGGATCGGTGTCCGGCCAGGCGGACACATCGGTCACCAGCGCCGGGTCGTCGACCATCAGGGCCGGCCGGGCGTCGTCCAGCATGTACGCGATCCGCGCCGGCGGGTACGCCGGATCCACGGGCAGGTACGCGGCCCCGGCCTTCAGTACGCCCAGGACGGCCACCACGGACTCCACCGAGCGCGGCAGGGCCACGGCCACGGTCTGCTCCGGGCCGACGCCCCGGGCGATCAGCGCGTGCGCGAACCGGTTCGCCCGGACGTTCAGCTGCCGGTACGTCAACTCGGCGTCGCCGCACACCAGCGCGAGGGCGTCCGGGGTCGCCGCGACCTGAGCCGCGAACGCCTGCGGCACCGGGACGGCCGCCACCTCGCGGGCGGTCGCGTTGCCCCGCTCCAGCAAACGGTGCCGCTCGTCGGCGTCGAGGAGCTCGATCCGTCCGATCGACCGGTCCGGGTCGGCGGTGACCGCCTCCAGCAGGCGCGTCCAGCGCCCGGCGAGCGCCGCGACCGTCGAGCGGTCGAACAGGTCGGTGGCGTATTCCACCGCGCCGACGATCCCCGCCGGGCTGCCGTCCGGACCGAACTGTTCGACGAGACTCACACCGAGGTCGAACTTGGCGGTTCCGGTGGCCACCGCGTAGGCGGCGACGTCCAGACCGGGCAGGGAGAACCGGCCCATCGGAGCGTTCTGCACCGCCAGGATGGTCTGGAACAGCGGGTGGTGCGACAGCGAGCGGGACGGGTTCAGCGCCTCCACCAGGTGCTCGAAGGGCACGTCCTGGTGCGCGTACGCCGACAGTGCCGTCTCCCGCACCCGACCCAGCAGCTCGGCGAAACTCGGATCACCGCTCGTGTCGGTGCGCAGCACCAGCGTGTTCACGAAGAACCCGACCAGATCGTCCAGTGCCTCGTCGGTACGCCCCGCGATCGGAGACCCGATCGGGATGTCCGTGCCCGCACCCAGCCGCGTGTACAGCGCCGCCAGCGCCGCCTGCAGCACCATGAACAGGCTCGCGCCTGAATTCCGGGCCAACTCCACCAGAGCTGCGTGCAGTTCGGGGCTCAGCTCCAGGCCGACGTGGTCCCCGCGCCAGCCGGCGACGGCCGGCCTCGGCCGGTCGGCGGGCAGCTGGAGCAGCTCCGGCAGGTCGGACAGCTGACGCTTCCAGTAGTCGAGCTGCTCGGCGAACCGGCTCTGAGGGTCGGCGGCGTCGCCGAGCAGGTCGCGCTGCCACAGCGTGTAGTCCGCGTACTGCACCGGCAGGACCGGCCACTGCGGCGCGCGCCCCTCGCGCCGGGCGGCGTACGCCTCGGCGAGGTCGCGGGCCAGCGGGCCGGTGGACCAGCCGTCACCGGCGATGTGGTGCATCACCAGCAGCAGCACGTGTTCGTCCGGCGCGAGTACGAACAGCTCCGCCCGCAGCGGCGCTTCGGCCTCCAGGCCGAAGGGCTGTCGTGCGAACTCGGCCAGCTGCTCGAACAGTTCGGCCTCCGACATCTCGGTCAGCCGCGCCCGGGGCCGGGCCTCGGCCGGGTCGAGGACGAGCTGGCGGGGTACGCCGTCGACCTCCGGGAAGACCGTCCGCAGGCTCTCGTGCCGGGCCACCACGTCGGCCAGCGCCTCGTCCAGCGCCGCATGGTCGAGCGTCCCGGTCAGCCGGAGCGCCAGCGGGATGTGGTACGTCGCGGCGGTGCCGTCCATGCGGTGCAGGAACCAGAGCCGGCGCTGGGCGAAGGACAGCGGCACCGCCTCCGGCCGCTCGTGCGTGGTCAGCGCCGGGCGGGCGTGGCCGGCCCCACCCAGCGCCTCGGCCAGGCCGGCCACGGTGGGCGCCTGGAACAGCGCGCGCAGCGCCACCTCCACTCCGAGCACCGAGCGCACCCGCGCGGCCAGCCGGGTGGCGAGCAGGGAGTGCCCGCCCAGGTCGAAGAAGTCGTCGTCGAGCCCGACCCGCGGCACGCCCAGCACCTCGGCGAACAGCTCGCACAGGATCTGCTCCTGCGGCGTGCGCGGCGCCCGGCCGCCGGCGGCCGGGCCCGGCTCGGGCGCGGGCAGCGCCGCCCGGTCCAGCTTCCCGTTCGGAGTCAGCGGCAGCGTGTCCAGCACCACGAAGACAGCCGGTACCAGGTAGTCGGGCAGCCTGCCACGCAGGTACGCCGCCAGCTCCGCAGGGCTTGGGGGTCCCCCCGGCAGGGGGCTGTGGGAGGCCACGTCGGGACGGGCCGCGACGTAGCCGATGAGCCGGTCGTCCTGGGCGAGGACGGCGGCCTGGGCGACGGCGGGGTGCTCGGCCAGCGCCGCCTCGACCTCGCCGGGCTCGATGCGGAAGCCGCGCACCTTCACCTGATCATCGGCACGGCCGACGTACTCCAGCTCGCCGTCGGTCCGGCGGCGCACCACGTCCCCGGTGCGGTACATGCGCTCACCGGCCCCGAACGGGCAGGCGACGAACCGCCCGGCCGTCAGCCCGGGCCGGTTCAGATACCCGCGCGCCAGACCGGGGCCGGCGACGTACAATTCCCCCGCCACTCCCGGCGGCACGATGCGCAGTCGCTCGTCGAGGACGTACACCCGGAAGCCCGCGACCGATCGGCCGATCGGCGGTACACCGCGCCCCGGGGACAGCGGGTCGCTCATGGTCGCGCACACCGTCGTCTCCGTCGGACCGTACGCGTTGATCATCCGCCGGCCCGGCGCCCACCGGGCCACCAGCTCCGACGTGCAGGCCTCACCGGCCACCACCAGGGTGGTGGCCGTGAGGTCGGAGCTCTCCAACGCGGCCAGCGCCGAGGGCGGAAGCGTCACGTGGGTGACGTCGAGCCGGCGGTCCGTCAGGGCCTCCAGCGGGGCCTCGGACGGGGCCAGGACGAGGGCGGCACCGGTGAGCAGGGCGCCGCACAGGTCCCAGAACGACGCGTCGAAGCTGGGCGAGGCGAACTGGAGGACCCGGCTGCCCGGCGCCACGCCGAGCCGGTCGACCTGCGCCGCCACCAGGCCCGACACGCCGGTGTGGCTCACCATGACGCCCTTCGGCCGGCCGGTCGAGCCCGATGTGTAGATCACGTAGGCCGGGTGCCGGGCGTCCACCACGACATCCGGATCGGTCTCCCGCCGACCGGAAGCCTCGGTCACCAGTGCCGGATCGTCGACCACCACGGCCGGCCGCGCGTCGTCCAGCATGAACGCGATCCGCGCCGCCGGGTACCCCGGATCCACCGGCAGGTACGCGGCCCCGGCCTTCAGCACGCCCAGGACCGCCACCACCGACTCCACCGACCGCGGCAACGCCACGGCCACGGTCTGCTCCGGACCGACGCCCCGGGCGATCAGCGTGTGCGCGAACCGGTTCGCGCGAACGTCGAGTTGACGGTACGTCACCTCGACACCACCGCAGACGAGCGCGACCGCGTCCGGCGTCGCCGTCACCTGCGCCGCGAACAGTTCCGGCAGGCTCACCCCGGCCGCCCCGCCCTGGACAACGGGCAGCAGCTCACAGCGCTCCTCTGCGGACAGCAGGTCGATCCCGCCGATGGGCTGCTCGGGCGCGGCGGCGACCGCGGCCAGCAGCCTGGTCCACCGGGCGACCAGGGCCTCGACCGTCGAGCGGTCGAACAGGTCGGTGCTGTACTCGACCGCACCGCCGATCCCGGCCGGCGCGCCGTCGGTCCCGTGCTCCTCCCCGAACCCGAAGGTCAGGTCGAGCCGCGCGGTCCCGGTGGGCACGGTCACCCCGGAGACCTGGAGACCCGGCAGCTCGAAGTCGCCGCCCGGCGCGTTCTGTACGACCAGCCCGGTCTGGAACAGCGGGTGGTGCGACAGCGAGCGGGACGGGTTCAGCGCCTCCACCAGGTGCTCGAAGGGCACGTCCTGGTGCGCGTACGCCGACAGCGCCGTCTCCCGCACCCGACCCAGCAGCTCGGCGAAACTCGGATCACCGCTCGTGTCGGTCCGCAGCACCAGCGTGTTGATGAAGAACCCGACCAGCCCGTCCAGCGCCTCGTCGGTACGCCCCGCGATCGGAGACCCGATCGGGATGTCCGTGCCCGCACCCAGCCGCGTGTACAGCGCGGCGAGCGCGGCCTGCAGCACCATGAACAGGGTGGCACCCGACCTTCGGGCCAACTCCAGCAGTGCCGCGTGCAGTTCGGCGTCGATCCGGAGTTCCAGCAGGTCGCCGCCGTACGACATGGTGGCCGGGCGCGGTCGGTCGGCAGGCAGCTGCAGCTGCTCGGGCAGCCCGGCCAGCGCCTCGGTCCAGTAGGTGACCTGGCGGGCGAACACGCTGTCCGTGTCGTGCTCGTCGCCGAGGATCTCGTGCTGCCACAGGGTGTAGTCGCCGTAGGTGACCGGCAGCGGCGGCCATGCCGGAGCCCCACCGCCCTGCCGGGTGGTGTAGGCGGTGGCCAGGTCACGGGCCAGCGGGCCCATGGACCAGCCGTCCCCGACGATGTGGTGCATCACCAGCAGCAGCACGTGCTCGTCCGGCGCGAGCGCGAACAGCTCCGCCCGCAGCGGTACTTCCGAGGTCAGGTCGAACGCCTGTACCGCCGCCTCGCGCAGCAGGGCGGGCACCTCCGCCTCGCCGGCCGCGCGTACGGTCAGCGGGACGGCTGCCTCGCCGGCGTCCAGCACCCGCTGGTACGGGACTCCGGCGGTGTGCGGGAAGACCGTGCGCAGGGTCTCGTGCCGGGCCACCACGTCCGCGAGCGCGGCGCTCAGCGCGGCCCGGTCGAGGTCGCCGGACAGCCGCAGGGCGAGCGGCATGTGGTAGGTCGCGCTCGGCGCCCCGAACTGCTGGAGGAACCAGAGCCGGCGCTGGGCGAACGACAGCGGCATCGGATCGCGGCGGGGCCGGGGTACCAGGGCCTGCCGCGCGGTGCCGGCGTCGTGCAGCCCGGCCGCTAGCCCGGCGGGTGTCGGCGCCTGGAACAGGCTGCGCAGTTCCAGCTCGATCCCGAGGGTCGCCCGGACCCGCGAGACCAGCCGGGTGGCGAGCAGGGAATGCCCGCCCAGGTCGAAGAAGCCGTCGTCGACCCCGACCCGCGGCACGCCCAGCACCTCGGCGAACAGCTCGCACAGGATCTGCTCCTGCGGCGTGCGCGGCGCCCGGCCGCCGGCGGCCGGGCCCGGCTCGGGCGCGGGCAGCGCCGCCCGGTCCAGCTTCCCGTTCGGCGTCAGCGGCAGCGCGTCGAGCAGTACGAACGCGGACGGTACCAGGTGGTCCGGCACCCGGTCGCGCAGGTACGCCGCCAGCGCCGCCGCGGTCGCCCCGGCCCCGGCCGGCGGGACGACGTACGCGACGATCCGGTCCTCCCGGGCGAGCACCGCGACCTGGGCGACACCCGGGTGCGCGGCCAGCTCGGCCTCGATCTCGCCCGGCTCGACCCGGAACCCGCGGATCTTCACCTGGTGGTCCACCCGGCCCGCGAACTCCAGCTCGCCGTGGGCCTGCCAGCGGACCAGGTCACCGGTGCGGTACATCAGCGCGCCGGCCGGACCGTACGGGTTGGCGACGAACCGCGTCGCGGTGAGCCCGGGCCGGTTCAGGTAGCCGCGGGCGAGTCCCGCCCCGGCGAGGTACAGCTCACCCAGCACGCCGGGGGCGACCGGTCGAAGCGCCGAATCCAGCACGTATGTCTGACAGTTGGCGATCGGCCGGCCGATCGGCACCGGCAGCGGACAGTCGGCGGGGTCGGCCGGCAGCGGGTAGGCGGTGATCACATGGGTCTCGGCGGGCCCGTAGTGGTTGTGCAGTTCCCGGCCCGGCCGGCGGGTCTGGAAGCGGCGCACGGCACCGCCGAGGCGCATCGCCTCACCGGCCTGGGCGACCAGCCGCAGGCCGGGCAGTTCCAGCCCGGCCTCCTCCGCGGCCTCGGCCAGCGCCTCGACCACCAGGTTGGGCGCGAACAGCTCCTCGACCCCGTGCCGGTCCAGCCAGCGGGCGAACAGCTCGGCGCTGCGGCGCTGCTCCTCGGTCGGCACCACGAGGGTCTTGCCGTACAGCAGCGCGGAGAGCGTCTCCTGCACCGAGACGTCGAAACTGATCGCGGTGAACTGCGCGGTACGCGTGCCGAGTCCGCCACCGACGGACCTGTGGTGCCACGCCAGCAGGTTCAGCAGCCCGGCGGCGGGCATCACCACGGCCTTGGGCCTGCCGGTGGAGCCCGAGGTGTAGATGGCGTAGGCCGGGTGCCGCGGGTCCACGGCGACGGCCGGATCGTGCTCCGGCAGGTCCCCGTCCGGTGTGACGGCCGCGAGGTCGTCGAGCACCACGGCAGGCCGGGCGTCGTCCAGCATGTACGCGATGCGGGCGGCTGGATAGTCCGGGTCGACCGGCAGGTACGCCGCACCCGTCTTGAGGACCGCGAGGACGGCGACCACCAGCTCGATCGACCTCGGCAGCCGCAGGGCGACGACCTGCTCCGGCCCCACCCCGCGCGCGATCAGTCCGTGCGCCAGGCGGTTGGCCCTTCGGTTCAGCTCCCGGTAGGTCAGCACGGTGTCCTCGAACACCACCGCCGGAGCCTCCGGGGTCGCCCGTACCTGCGCCTCGAACAGAGCGGGCAGGCCGGCATCGGGAGCCGGGCAGGCGGTGTCGTTGCGTACGACCAGCAGTTCGTGCCGTTCCTCGGCGGTGAGGACGTCGATCCGGCTCAGCGGCCGGTCCGGCTCGGCGGCCACCGACGCCAGCAGACGCAGCCACCGGGCGACCAGTGCCTCCACCGTGGCGGGGTCGAAGAGGTCGGTGCTGTACTCGACCCGCCCGACGATGCCCTCGGCCGGCCCGCCGGTGCCGCCGCGCTCCAGCAGGTGGAAACCGAGGTCGAACATCGCCGTCGGCGTCCGCACCAGGACGATCTCAGCGGCCAGACCGTCCAGCGCGAACTCGGTGCGGGGCACGTTCTGCAGCGCGAGCAGCACCTGGAACAGCGGCTGACGGGCGAGCGACCGGGACGGGTTGAGGGCCTCGACGACGTGCTCGAACGGCAGGTCCTGGTGCGCGTACGCGGCCAGCGCGCCCTCGCGGACCCGGCCAAGGAGCTCGGCGAAGGTCGGGTCGCCACCGGTGTCCGTGCGGAGCACCAGGGTGTTGACGAAGAATCCGACGAGGTCGTCCAGGGCCTCGTCGGTCCGGCCCGCGATCAGGCTGCCGACCGGGATGTCCGTTCCCGCGCCGAGCTTGTCCAGCAGCGATGCCAGGGCGGCCTGCAGCACCATGTACACGCTGGCGCCGCGCTCCCGGCCCAGCCGGATCAGCCCGGCGTGCAGTTCGGCGTCGAGTTCGATCGCGAGGTGGCCGCCGGAGCAGGAGGGGGTCGCGGGGCGAGGGCGGTCGGCGGGGAGCCGGATCTGCTCCGGCAGGTTTGCCAACTGCTCGGTCCAGTAGGCCTGCTGGCGGGCGAAGAGGCTGTCCTGGTCGGCCGGGTCGCCGAGCAGCTCCTGCTGCCACAGGGTGTAGTCGGCGTACTGCACCGGCAGCGGTGCCCACCCCGGTTCCTCGCCCTGTCGGCGTGCCGCGTACGCGGTGGCCAGGTCGGCGGCCAGCGGGCCCAGCGACCAGCCGTCACCGGCGATGTGGTGCATCACCAGGAGCAGCACGTGCTCGTCCGCCGAAACCTCGAACACCTCGGCGCGCAGCGGAGGTTCGGCCGCGAGGTCGAATCCGCGCGCCGCGGCTTCCGCCAGCAGTTCCGGCAGGACCGTCTCGTCGGCCGTGGTGACCGACAGCCTCGGGCACGCCTCTGCGGTGGCCAGCACCTGCTGGTGGGGCACTCCGTCCACGGCCGGGAGGACCGTGCGCAGGGTTTCGTGCCGGTCGACGACGTCGCCCAGCGCCGCCTCCAGGGCAGCCAGGTCCAGTGGCCCCGAGAGCCGCCACGCGAGCGGCATGTTGTAGACCGAGTCGGCGCCCTCCAGTTGGCGCAGGAACCACAGCCTCCGCTGAGCGGACGACAGCGGCACCATCCCCCGGCCTTCGGCCGGGGGTGCCCCCACGGGCCGCTCCGCCCGCCCCAGGGCGAGCCGGGCCCGGTCCGCGCCGCCCAGCCCGGCGGCCAGCCCGGCCACCGTCGGGGTCTGGAACAGGGTGCGCAGAGCCAGTTCCACGCCCAGGGCCGCACGGACCCGGGCCACCAACCGGGTGGCCAGCAGGGAGTGCCCGCCGAGGTCGAAGAAGTCGTCGTCGACACCGACCTGAGGCAGGCCCAGCACCTCTGCGAACAGCCCGGCCAGCACGTGTTCCTGAGGAGTGTGCGGGGCCCGGCCGGCCCGCGACCCCGCGTACTCGGGCTCGGGCAGTGCGCGCCGGTCCAGCTTGCCGCTGGCGTTCAGCGGCAGTACGTCAAGGGAGACGAACGCGGCCGGCACCATGTAGTCGGGCAGTCGCTCGCGCAGGTGGGCCCGCAGGTCTTCCGGCCGAGGCTCCGCCCCGGTGGCGGGCACCAGGTAGGAGGCCAGGCGGGTGTCCCCCGCCCGGTCCTGCCGGACGGTCACGGCGGCCTGCGCGACCTGCGGGTGTTCCGCCAGTGCCGCCTCGATCTCGCCGAGCTCGATCCGGAATCCCCGGACCTTGACCTGGTCGTCGATGCGGCCGAGGAACTCCAGGTTCCCGTCCGATCCCCACCGCACCAGGTCACCGGTGCGGTACATCCGCGAACCGCCGGGACCGAACGGGTCCGCCACGAACCGTCCCGCGGTCAGGCCCGGCCGGTTCAGGTAGCCGCGCGCCAGCCCCGCACCGGCGATGTACAGCTCGCCCGGCACACCCGCGGGCACCGGCTGCAACGCGGCGTCGAGCACGTGCAACCGGACACCGCCGAGTGGGCGGCCGATCACCTGGCGCGGGCTCGACTCCAGCGGTGCGAAGGTCGAGTCCACCGTGCACTCGGCCGGCCCGTAGTAGTTCAGGGCGAACACCCCGTCGGCCGCCCGCAACCGTTCCCACAGTTGGTCCGGAACGGTCTCCCCGCCCAGCCCGACCAGCGACGGACGCCACCGCGGGTTGTCCAACAGGCCGTGGTCGACGAGGACTTGCAGGTAGGACGGGGTACCGCCGACCGTGTCCAGCCCGGCCCGCGCCGCGTACTCGAGGTAGGCGTCCGGGTCGGTCCAGGTCGCCTCGTCCAGGACGTGCAGCTCGTGGCCGGCGTACAGGGCGAACATCTGGTCGCAGGAGGCGTCGAACGACACGGACGTGGTCAGCCCCATCCGCATCCGCTTCCCCGTCCGGAAGACCAGCGGACACTGGTCGGCGAACAGGTTGCGCAAGCCGCCGTGCGTCGCCACCACGCCCTTGGGCCTGCCGGTGGAACCGGAGGTGTAGATGACGTAGGCCGGATGGCACGGGTCGATGGCCACCGCAGGGTCCGTCGATGGGCACCCCACCACCAGCGCGGTCGTCTCCGGGTCGTCGGCCACCAGCCATCCGGCGGGACCGGTGTCCGGCAGCCGGCCCCGGGTGTGGGTGTCGGTCACCACCAGGACCGGTCGGGTGTCGTCGAGCATGTACGCGATCCGCGCGGCCGGGTACTCCGGATCGACCGGAACGTACGCGGCGCCGGTCTTCAGCACCGCGAGGATCGTCACCACCAGCTGGGCCGAGCGCGGCAGCGCCACCGCCACCAGCCGCTCCGGCCCCGCACCCCGCGCGATCAGAGCGTGCGCCAGCCGGTTCGCCCGCGCGTCCAACTCCGCGTAGGTCAGCGATGCTTCCGGCCCCACCAGCGCGACGGCGTCCGGAGTCGCACGCACCTGAGCCCGGAAGAGCTCCGGCAGGCTCTCGGTGAAGGCCTGGGCCGCCGGGCCGGTACCCAGCGCCGCCAACTCACCGTGCTCCTCGGCGGTGAGCAGGCCGAACCGGCTGAGCCGCCGCTGCGGGTCGGCGACCACGGCGCGGAGCAGCCGCTCCCACCGCTCGATCATCGTCTCGACGGTGGCCGGGTCGTACAGGTCGCCGGTGTACTCGACGCACCCGTCGATCCCCTCCGGGGAGCCGTCCTGCGCGTGCCGCTCGGACATGGTGAAGATCAGGTCGAGCTTGGCGGTGGTCGACGTCGACGGCATGTCGCCGACGCGCAGCCCGGACGGCGCGAAGTCGGCCCGGGGCGCGTTCTGTAGCACCAGCATGACCTGGAACAGCGGGTGGTGCGCCAGCGACCGGACCGGATTGAGGGCCTCGACCAGGTACTCGAACGGAAGGTCCTGGTGCGCGTACCCGGCCAGCGCGGTCTCCCGGACCCGGCCCAGCAGGTCGGCGAACGTCGGATCGCCCGAGGTGTCGGTACGGAACACCAGGGTGTTGACGAAGTAGCCGACCAGCTCGTCCTGCGCCTGGTCGGTACGGCCCGCGACCGGGCTGCCGACCGGGATGTCGTCGCCCGCGCCGAGCTTGCTCAGCAACACTGCCAGCCCGGCCTGAAGCACCATGAACAGACTGGTGCCGTGGGCGCGGGCGAGTTCGCGCAGCCCGCGGTGCAGCTCGGCGTCCAGCCCTGCACGCACGGAACCGCCCCGGTGCGAGGCGACCGCCGGGCGGGGCCGGTCGCCGGGCAGCTGGAGCTGCTCGGGCAGATCGGCCAGCTGCCGGGTCCAGTAGGCCGCCTGGCGGGCGAACAGACTGTCCCCGTCGGCCGCGTCGCCGAGCAGCTCGTGCTGCCACAGGGTGTAGTCGGCGTACTGGACCGGCAGCTCCTCCCACTGCGGCTCCTCGCCGCGGCGGCGCGCCGCGTAGGCGCTGGTCAGGCCCTGCGCGAGCGGGCCCAGCGACCAGCCGTCACCCGCGATGTGGTGGAGGACCACCTGGAACACGTGCTCGTCCGCCGCCAGCTCGAACAGCCCGGCACGCAGTGGCACATCGACCGCCAGGTCGAACCGACGGGCCTTCGCTTCCGCCATGACGTTCGGCAGCTCGGACTCAGTGGTCCGGCTGACGAGCAGCCGCGGGCGGGATGCCTCGACGTCCAGCACCTGCTGGTGCGGCACTCCGTCGACCGCCGGGAAGACGGTGCGCAGGCTCTCGTGCCGCTCGACCACATCCGCCACGGCGGACTCCAGGGCGCGCCGGTCCAGATCCCCGGACAGCCGCCAGGCCAGGGAGATGTGGTAGTTCGCGCCGGCGCCCTCCAGCTGGTGCAGGAACCACAGCCGCCGCTGCGCGAACGACAGCGGGATCGCCTCGGGGCGTTCACGCCGTGCCAGGGCGGTCTGCGCCGGTCCGGCCGCCACCAGTGCGGCGGCCAGGCCGGCCGGGGTCGGCGCCTCGAACAGGGTGCGCAGCGGCATTTCCACACCGAGCGTCGCGCGGATCCGGGCGGCCAGGCGGGTGGCCAGCAGAGAGTGCCCGCCCAGGTCGAAGAAGCCGTCCTCGACACCGGCCGACGCCACGCCCAGGACCTCGGCGAACAGCTCGCAGAGGACCTGCTCCTGCGGGGTGCGCGGCGCGCGGGCGGTGGCCGTCGGGGCGAGGTCGGGGGCGGGCAGGGCCCGGTGGTCCAGCTTGCCGTTGGCGGTCAGCGGCAGCGTGTCCAGCACGACGAACGCCGACGGCACCATGTGTTCCGGCAACCGCTCGCACAGGTGCCCACGCAGGTCGGCCGGACTCGGTACGGCGCCCGTGGCCTGCACCAGGTACGCGACCAGCCGGGTGTCGTCGGCCCGGTCCTGCCGGGCCAGGACGGCGACCTGGGCGACGCCGGGGTGCTCGGCCAGCGCCGCCTCGATCTCGCCGAGCTCGATCCGGAAGCCGCGCACCTTCACCTGCTGGTCGGCCCGGCCGACGTAGTGCAGGCTGTTGTCCGCCGCGCGGCGCACCACGTCGCCGCTGCGGTACATCCGCGATCCCGGCGGTCCGAACGGGTCGGCCACGAAGCGCCCGGCGGTCAGGCCGGGCCGGTTCAGGTAACCGCGGGCCAGCCCGGCGCCCGCCACGTACAGCTCGCCGGGCACGCCCGGGGGCACCGGCCGCAGGTGGGCGTCCAGCACGTACGTCCGCAGGTCCGGAATGGCCGTGCCGATCCCGCCGACGGCGCCGCCGGACCGGTCGAGCGCCGCGTACGTGACGTGCACCGTGGTCTCGGTGATGCCGTACATGTTGACCAGCAGCGGCGCGTCGTCCGGGTGCCGCTCGTACCAGCTCGCCAGCCGGGCGTGCTCCAGCGCCTCACCGCCGAACACCACCGTGCGCAGCGCGAGCGGGCGGCCGGTCTCCGGGGCCTCCGCGTCCGCCTGCATCAGCTGGTAGAACGCGGACGGCGTCTGGTTGAGCACGGTCACCCGCTCGCGGGCGAGGAGCTCCAGGAAGCGGCCGGGCGAGCGGCTGGTCTCGTGGTCCACGACCACCAGACGGCCGCCGTACAGCAGCGGGCCCCACAACTCCCACACCGAGAAATCGAAGGCGTAGGAGTGGAAGAGCGTCCAGACGTCCTCTGCGGAGAAGCCGAACAGCTCCTCGGTCGTGCCGAACAGCCGCACCACGTTCCGGTGCGTGACCACCACGCCCTTGGGGTTGCCGGTGGACCCGGAGGTGTAGATGACGTAGGCGGGGTGGCCCGCGTCGAGGGAGACCTCCGGGTCGGTGTCCGGCAGCCCGTCCAGGTCGGCGGTGTCCAGCAGCAGCCGGTCCACCGGGTCCGCGCCCGGCAGGTCGCCGGTCCGGCTCGTGGTCACGAGGAGCGCGGGCCGGGCGTCCTGGAGCAGGTAGGCGATCCGGGCGGCCGGGTACTGCGGGTCCACCGGCAGGTAGGCGCCGCCCGCCTTCAGCACGGCGAGCACCGCCACGACCTGCTCCGCCGAGCGCGGCAGGGCCAGCGCCACGCGCTGCTCCGGCCTCACCCCCCGGT
This sequence comes from Streptomyces sp. NPDC031479, assembly GCF_055581065.1. Classification (NCBI taxonomy): domain Bacteria; kingdom Bacillati; phylum Actinomycetota; class Actinomycetes; order Kitasatosporales; family Streptomycetaceae; genus Streptomyces; species Streptomyces sp. NPDC031479. Next base: position 19,795 of record NZ_JBVIKC010000023.1, on the reverse strand, counting down.
CGATCAGGGCGTGCGCGAGCCGGTTCGCGCGGGCGTTCAACTCGCCGTACGTCAGCGTGACTTCGCCGTCGGTGAGGGCGACGGCGGCCGGGTTCGCCCGTACCTGTCGCTCGAACAGCGCGGTCAGGCCGCTCTCCGACGCCCCCTCGCTCCGGTCGGTACGCGCCGGGAACAGCGCGCGGAGCTCGTCGGCGGACAGCACGTCCACCTGGCCGATCCGCCGGCCGGGGTCGGCGACGACGGCGCGCAGCAGTCGCAGCCACCGCTCGACGATCCCGGTCACGGTGGCCTCGTCGAACAGGTCGGTGCTGTACTCGACCACGCCCGACAGGCCGTCCTCACCTGGCTGTTCGGCCAGGATGAAGGTCAGGTCGCATTTGGCCGTCCCGGTGTGGACCAGGCCGCTCGCCACCCGCAGTCCGGGCAGGTCGAACGTGCCCAGCGGCGCGTTCTGCAGGGCGAGCATGGTCTGGAACAGCGGGTGGTGCGCCAGCGACCGGGTCGGGTTCAGCGCCTCCACGAGGTGCTCGAAGGGCACGTCCTGGTGCGCGTACGCGGCCAGCGCGTCGGTCCGCACCCTGCCCAGCAGTTCGGTGAACGACGGGTCGCCGGAGAGGTCGGTGCGCAGCACCAGGGTGTTGACGAAGAAGCCGACCAGGTCGTCCGCGGCCTCATCGGTGCGTCCGGCGATCGGCGTGCCCACGGGTACGTCGGTGCCCGCGCCCAGCTTGCCCAGCAGGGCGGCCAGTCCGGCCTGGAGCACCATGAAGAGGCTGGCCCCGCCGTCCCGGGCGAGCGCGCGCAGGCCCTGGTGCAGCTCGGCGTCGATCCGCACCGGCAGGTGGGCGCCCCGGTAGGACATCGCCGCCGGCCGGGGCCGGTCGAACGGCAGCTCGACCTGCTCAGGAAGATCCGCCAACTGATCCCGCCAGTAGGCGAGTTGACTGTTCAGCAGACTGCCCGGGTCCGCGCCGTCGCCCAGCAGTTCCCGCTGCCAGAGGGCGTAGTCGGCGTACTGGACCGGCAGCGGCGACCACTCCGGCTTCGCCCCCTCGGCACGGGCCGCGTAGGCACTCGTCAGATCCCGCAGGAGCGGCCCCGTCGACCAGCCGTCACCGGCGATGTGGTGCACCACCAGCAGCAGCACGTGCTCCTCGGCGCCGAGCCGGAACAGCTCGGCGCGCAGCGGCGACTCCTCGGAGAGCTCGAAGCCGTGCCGGGCCGCCTCCGCCAGCCGCTCCGGCAGGTCACGCTCGCCCACTTCGGTCACCCGCAGCCGCGGCCGTGCCGCGCCCGGGTCCAGCACCCGCTGGCAGGGCACGCCGTCGAGCACCGGGAAGACGGTGCGCAGGCTCTCGTGCCGTTCGACCACGTCCGCCAGAGCGGCTTCCAGGGCCCGCTGGCCCAGGTTCCCGGACAGCCGCAGCGCCAGCGGGATGTTGTACGTGGCGCTCGGGCCCTCCATGCGGTGCAGGAACCACAGCCGGCGCTGCGCGAAGGACAGCGGAACCGCCTCGGGCCGCTCACACCGCCGCAGAGCCGGCCGCGCCCGGCCCGCGACGTCCACCGCCGCCGCCAGTTCCGCGACCGTCGGCGCGTCGAACAGGTCGCCGAGCCGCAGCTCCACGCCGAGGATCGAGCGGGCGCGGGCGACCAGTCGGGTGGCCAGCAGGGAATGCCCGCCGAGGTCGAAGAAGCTGTCGTCCAGCCCGGGCTCGGACACCCCGAGCACCTCGGCGAACAGCCCGACGAGCAGGTGTTCGGTCGCGGTGCGCGGTGCCCGGCCCGGCGCGGCGGGCGCTCGCTCGGGCGCCGGGAGGGCCCGCCGGTCGAGCTTGCCGTTCGGGGTCAGCGGCAGCGCGTCCAGCAGCACGTACGCGGCCGGCACCAGCTGCCGGGGCAGCCGGTCCTGCAGGTGGTCGCGCAGGGCGGTGTCGGTCACGGTGGCACCGGGCTCGGGCACCGCGTAGGCGACCAGCCGGGATTCTCCCTCGGTGCGCACCATCACGGCGGCCCGGGCGACCTGCGGGTGCTCGGCGAGGACGGCCTCGATCTCGCCGAGCTCGACCCGGAAGCCGCGGATCTTGACCTGGTCGTCGGTGCGGCCGAGGAACTCCAGGTTCCCGTCCGACCCCCACCGCACCAGGTCCCCGGTGCGGTACATCCTCGACCCGCTCGGCCCGAACGGGTCGGCGACGAACCGCCCGGCGGTCAGCCCCGGCCGGTCGAGGTAGCCGCGGGCCAGCCCCGCGCCCGCGATGTACAGCTCACCCGCCGCGCCGGTCGGCAGCGGCCGCAGGGCACCGTCGAGCACGTACAGCCGGGCGTTGGTGACGGGCCGGCCGATCACCGGGCGTGCGCTCGAACCCATCTGCCCGACCACCGAGTTGACGGTGCATTCCGACGGCCCGTAGAGGTTGAGGCAGGATGCCCCCTCCGCCGCCCGCAGCTGCTCCCACAGCCGCTCCGGTACGGCCTCGCCGCCCGCCGCGACCAGTGCCGGGCGCCACTGCGGGTCATTCAACAGCCCGTGGGAGACGAGCACGTGGAGATAGGACGGGGTGGCTTCGATGTAGTCCAGTCCGCAACGCGCCGCATAACCGACGAAGGCGTCGGGGTCGGTCCAGGTCGCGTGCTCCAGGACGTGCAGCTCGTGGCCTTCGAACAGGGCGAACAACTGGTTCCAGGAGGCGTCGAAGGACACCGAGGTGGTCAGCGCCACCCGCAGCCGCTGCCGCGCCTTCAGCACCGGCGCGAAGTGCACCTGCCGGAGGTCGGCGAGCAGGTCGAGCAGGCCGCCGTGGGTCGGCAGCACGCCCTTGGGCCTGCCGGTGGAACCGGAGGTGTAGATGACGTACGCCGGGTGACCCGGGTCGACGGCCACCATCGGGTCGGCCGCCGGGCAATCCGCCACCAGGGCGGCCGTCTCAGGGGCGTCGAGCACCAGCCGGTCGACCGGACCGCTGTCCGGCAGGCGGTCCCCGCTGCGGGAGTCGGTGACCACCAGCATCGGCCGCGCGTCGTCGAGCAGGTACGCGATCCGCGCGGCCGGGTACTCGGGGTCGACCGGAACGTACGCGGCGCCGGTCTTCAGCACCGCGAGGATCGTCACCACCAGCTGGGCCGAGCGCGGCAGCGCCACCGCCACCAGCCGCTCCGGCCCCGCACCCCGCGCGATCAGAGCGTGCGCCAGCCGGTTCGCCCGCGCGTCCAACTCCGCGTAGGTCAGGGAGACGTCGCCGCACACCAGCGCGACCAGCTCCGGAGTCGCCCGGACGTGCTCCCGGAACAGCTCTGGCAGGCTCGCGGCCGGGGCCGGCGCCACCGGGCCGGCGCCGAGCACCGCCAGCTCGCGGCGCTCCTCGGCGGTGAGCAGTTCGATCCGCCCCACCGGCTCGTCCGGGTCGCAGTCCGCGACGGTGTCGAACAGGGCAAGCAGCCGCTGCTGGTGCGCGGCGAGGTCGTCGTCGCCGTACGCTTCCGGCGAGCCGTGCAGCCGGAGCAGCGGCGGGTTGCCGTCCCGGTAGTCGAAGACCCAGACGGCGAGGTCGGTGGTCGACCCGGACACGAAGTGGTGCACGGACGCCGGGTGCCCGGCGAAGCTCGGCCTGGAGTTGAAGGCCATGATGTTGACGATCAGCGGGAACGCCGTCCCGATACTGCCGGGGGCGCCGAGGTCCCGCAGCAGATCCTCGCTGCGGTAGCGCTCGTGCGCGACGGCCGTCTCGACCTCCCGCGCCGCCTGGGCGACGAGTTCGCGCCACGGCATGTCCGGCCGCACCGCCAGCCGCAGCGGCACCACGTTGGACGTCGTGCCCGGCACCGCCGTCAGGTCGCGGTCGGCGCCCCGACGGGCGGTGACGGGCAGGGCGAGCACCACGTCCTGGTTGCCGGTCAGCCGGTGGGCGTAGAGCGCCGTCGCCGCGACCACCAGCCGGGACCACCGGACGCCGGAACGTCCAGCCGCCGCCCGCAGGGCGTCCGGGCGGCGCAGTTCCCGCTCCTCGGCCAGCCGGAGGGCGCGGTGCGGGTCGGTCGCGGAGGCGTCGGTGAGCCGGGTCGGGGCGGGCAGGTCGGCGAAGCGCTCGGTCCAGTAGGCGCGGTCGGCGGCGAAGTCGGTGGAGGCGCGGTAGGCGGCGTCGCTGTCGACCAGGTCCCGCAGCGAGCCGAACGGGCAGGGCGGCACGGCGCCGCCCTCGGCCAGTGCCGAGTAGACCTCGCCGACCCGCTGCCGGAGCATGGAGCTGCTGATCGCGTCCAGCACCACGTGGTGGTAGTTCAGGTACCAGAGGTACTCCGTCGGCGACGCCTTGATCAGCGCGTGGCCGAACAGCGGGTCACGAGCGAGGTCCAGCGGGCGCAGCAGGTCCCGCTCCATCCATTCCACGGCCGCCGCCCGGGGGTCGGGCTCCCCGCTGAGGTCGAGGTGGGCCGGAGCCCAGTCCCAGCTCTCCCTGAGGACCTGGCGCGGGCCCTCGCCGCCGTCGACGAAGGTCACGTGCAGGGCGTCGACCTCGCCGACCACCCGGCGCAGCGCGGTCTCGAACAGCTCCCGGTCCACCGGCCCGTGGATCTCCAGGCACTCGCCGACGCGGTAGCCCGGGATCGGCGTCCGGGAACTCTGCTCGGCAAGCCAGATCTCGCGCTGGGCCGCTGTCAGGGGAAGGGAGTCGCCGTCGAGACGGGGCATGGGGGGGAATACCTCCGGGAGTGGGACAGACGTGGGGGGAGGGTGGGGGAGGGCGCGCCAGGGAGCACCGGCCGCGGTGACGTCACGTGGCGGGCGGCCGGCGGTACGGCTGGTGGGGTCAGGCGACGAGCTCTCCGGCCTGGAGCTGCCAGAGGGATGCGTAGAGTCCGTGCAGGGCGAGGAGTTCATCGTGGGTGCCCTGCTCGGCCACGACGCCGCCCGTGTCCATGACGTAGATCCGGTCGGCGTGGCGGACCGTGGAGAGCCGGTGGGCGATGATCACCATCGTCCGGTCGGCCGCGAAGACACGGAGCGTGCGCTGGATGGCGGCCTCGGTCTCGTTGTCCACGGCGGAGGTGGCTTCGTCGAGGATCACCACCGGCGCGTCCTTGAGGATCGCGCGCGCCAGCGCGATCCGCTGCCGCTGGCCGCCCGAGAGGGCTGCGCCGCGTTCGCCGATCACCGTGTCGTAGCCGTCCGGCAGCGTCGCGACGAAGGTGTGGGCCTCGGCCATCCTGGCCGCCTCGACCACGGCCTCGTCCGAGGCGCCGAAGCTGCCGTAGCGGATGTTGTCGGCGATGGTGCCGTCGAAGAGGAAAGGGTCCTGCGCGACGAACCCGATCGCGTGGCGCAGATCCTGCCTCGGCAGGTCGCGGACATTCCGCCCGTCGAGCAGCACGCTGCCCGACTCCGTTTCCAGGAAGCGCATCAGCAGCTTGGCGACGGTCGTCTTGCCGGAGCCGGTGCAACCGACGAGAGCGGTGACCTGCCCGGCGGGAATGGCCAGCGAGAGCCCCTCCAGCACCGGCGGCCGGTCGGGATAGGCGAAGGTCACGTCGTCGAGGACGATCTCGCCGCGCACCTTGCGGGCGTCGAGCGCTCCGCCGTCGCCGTCGGCCTCGCGGGGGAGGACTTGCAGCCGCCGGACCCGGTCGTAGGCGACAAGCGTGCGCTGGTACTGGTCGACGATGCCGCCGAGCCGGTTCATCCGCAGCAACACCATCTGGGGCAGCCCGATGAGCGGGCTGAACACCTCGAACGGCAGGCTGCCGTTGAGTACCGACCGGCCGCCGATCAGCAGGGTTCCGGCCATCGAACTGGTCGTGCAGACCCGTACGATCTCGGCGTGGCGGATCGTGCTCCGGTCGGTCCGCTGGCTGCTGTCCTGGACCTCCCCGCTCAGCCGGTCGATGCGCTCGGCCTCGTAATCCTCGGTGCAGAAGCTCTTGACGGTGGCACCGGCGTCCAGCGTGTTCACCAGCTGGCTGTGCAGCTTGGCCCGGTGCTCGCCGGAGACTGCGTAGTCGGCCGCGACCTTGTCCTGGTAGTGGAACGACAGCCAGGCGATGACCGGGATGGGCAGGAACGCGATCCAGGCGATCTGTGGCGCCAGCAGCAGGAACAGTGGCACCAGGAGGGCCAGGCTGGTGCCGAGGTGCAGCAGGTCGCCCGCCGAGGTGGCGAAGAAGGTGCCCAGCTGACGGACGTCGTCGGTGAGCGCGCCGGCGATCCGGGTGGTCCGCTCGCCTTCCAGGTGCCGTAGTTCGAGGTGCTGCACGTGGGCGTACGTCCGGTTGCGCCAGTCGTGCTCGATGTCCTGGCCGAGTCGGCGCCACTGGAGGTTCGAGGCGTACGAGAGGCCCGCCACGGCGGCACAGGCGGCGGCCATCAGCCCAGCCAGTCCGAAGAGTTGGGTGGACGCGGTGGTCAGGCCGAGGCGAGCCAGTGGAGCTGCCTCACCCTTGATGAGGACCAGTCCGGTCCAGCCGAGGAAGGTACCGAGCGCCATCTCCGAGACCTGGCAGGCGACGGACAGGGCAACGGCCCCGTAGAGACGGCGTCGGTGCGGTCCGACGATCTCCAGCAGGGGATGACGTTCGACGCCGGGCCCGGCCGCTTCCTGGGGCGCGTCGACCGTTCCGCGCCAGGCCTTCCGGAGGACGGCCGTGGTCAACGCGGCCACCCCGCCCACTGCCACCAGTTGCCTGCTCAGCGCCGACCCCTTGATCAGCGCGACCCCGGCCGCGACCCCGCCGCCGACGGCAAGCACCGGTCGCACGACCAGGCCGCGGTCCGCCTGCGGGGCCGGTGCGGCGACGGGTCGGACCGGTGTCGGACGTCCCGCTCCGGTCGGATCCTCCGCGACCAGGGTGACGGCTTTGCGGACGATCCGGCCGACGTCCGTGGCGCGCAGCCGTGCATCGTGCCGGACCAGCACCCCACCGGTGACCGGGTTGGCCCGGGCCTCGGTGATCCCGGGAATGCGGCGCAGCGCGGCGGCGAGGAACTCGGCCGTCCGTGGCCGTCCGAGCACCAGCTTGACGTCCCAACGCTGACGGCCCGGAGTGACCGAGCGCGGGTTCACATCCCATTCCGCGGACCGGAATCCGGCTGCGGCACCCAGTAGCGATGACATGCGTACAATCACCTGTTTGCGGAGGTCGCGGATAATCCGTCAACGGGCGCGACGGAATTCGGCGCACGACGGATTCACTGCGACGGAGCGGAAAGTCCGAGAGAGAGGAAGAGGCGCGGCCGGAAGGCCCACGGCCGACCGCCGCGAGGACCCGTCTTCCGAGGTCGGCAGGAAGACGCGCCCAGGCGGCGGGCGGGCATCAGGGCGTCACTACGCCTTCGCGGCACCGACGGTCGCGCGGATCTTCGGAGTCCTGGCCTCGTCCTTCTCGGCGTTCGAGGCTGCACCCTCGGCAGGCCGTTGGTCGTCGCCGGAGGCGATCTGCGCCGCCACCATCTCGGCAGCCACCTCGACCGCGAGGTCGTGGATGTTCTCTCCGGCCTCTCGGGCCGCTTTCTTCACCTCCATGACAAGACCGACGGACGTCGTGACGACACCGCGCATCAGTGGCTTGAGGACACGCTTGGCCAGTGGCGCGACGATGAGACCGATCAGGAACGGCGGAACGACGGGCGGCATGATGCTCCAACTTCTACGCAGATGTATGACAGAGGACCCAGGGCACTGCGCACTCCGGAGCACGCACAGCGGGGAAGGCGGAAGCACCCATTTCCGGAATCCTCGATATCCCGTGCCGGACTCCCCGCCGGGTTGAATTCCTTGTCGATGAGGTAAACCGTCCGCTCGTCGATCACCGTAGCCCAGTCATGACTGCCGAGGCCAAACGGTCTCGGCGGGTTTCACTCATGCGAGTGCCATCCCTGTTCTGACCGCTACGAATTGCAGAGGCGAACTCACCGAGCGAAATTCTTTTCTGATTTACCCATTACCGGTGATCTGCTTCATGGTGACTTCCGAGTTCGCGCGCCACCCTCCGGCGCCGGGCGGGAGAAGCCAGCGCGACTCCTCCCGGCACCGCCTCGCGGAAGGCCCGCACGTCCCGGCCCCGGCACTCACCGTGTTCCGGCCGCCGCCGTACGCGCCCGGCCTGAACCCCGTCGAGGCCGCCGTCCGGTCACTCACGCGCAGAGCAATGACCCACACTGCCTCCGACACACCCGACGGCCTCGACCGCACAGCCGCGCGTTACGCAGGATCCACCTCCGGCCCCACCTGTCGGCGGTTGCCTCACCGCCACCGCACTGCCCCCCCGACTCACCTCACCCAGCCCGCCCTGAAAAGCTCAGCGACCGGAGAGACTTCCCGCGCACGCGTCCTGAGTCACGTCGCAGGTCCGACCGTTCACGGACGAGTGAACTCCCGGCCGGCCACTGGCGCACCGGCTGCCGCGAACGCCAGCATGATCGGCATGGCCACCACGTACCCCCGAGCTGAGCGGGCCGCCCAGGCCCGGGCGGCCGGAGCCCAGCTCGCCGCCGACGGAATCGACGGGGTGGTGTTCGGCTGGGTCGACAACGCCGGGCTGACCCGGGTGAAGTCCGTCCCGCTCGCCCAGCTCGAACACGCCGCCGAGTACGGCGTCGGCGCCGTACCCTGCTTCGACGTCGCCCTGGTCGACGACTCCATCACCACTGCGCCTTCGAGTACCGGCCCGGTGGGCGACCTGCGGCTCGTCCCCGACCTCGACCGGCTCACGCCGCTCGCCGCCCAGCCCGGCTGGGCCTGGGCCCCGGCCGACCGCTACACCCAGGACGGCACCCCGCACCCCGGCTGCCAGCGCCGATTCGCCGGCCAGGTCACCGAGGCCGTCGAGCGGCGCGGGCTGTCGGTGCGGGCCGGGATCGAGGTCGAGTGGGTGGTGGCCGACGCGTGCGAGGCCCCCGCGTCGGTCGGGCCCGCGTACGGGATGACCCGTTTCATCGAGCACTCCGACTACCTGCGGGAGGTGCTGCGCGCCCTCACCGCCCAGGGGTTGGCCGTACTCCAGCTCCACCCCGAGTACGCCGCCGGGCAGTTCGAGGTCTCGGTCGCCGCCGAGGGGCCGGTCGAGGCGGCCGACACCACGATGCTGGTGCGCCACACCATCCGGGCCGTCTCCGCCCGGCACGGCCTGCGGGTCTCGTACGCGCCCGTCTTCACCGAGGGCTCGGTCGGCAACGGCGGCCACCTGCATCTCAGCCTGTGGCGAGAGGGCCGGAACCTCGGGCACGGCGGCCCCGGCCGCCACGGGCTGCACCCCGACGCCGAGCAGTTCTTCGCGGGCGTACTGGCCGAGCTTCCCGCCCTGCTCACCCTCGGCGCGCCCAGCGTCGCCTCCTACCTGCGGCTGGTCCCCTCCCGCTTTGCCGGGGCCTACCGCTGCTGGGGTCTGGAGAACCGTGAGGCGGCGCTGCGCCTGATCACCGGCTCCGCCGCCGGGCAGGCCAATGCCGAGTTCAAGTGCTTCGACGCCGCCGCCAACCCGTACCTTGAGATCGGCGGCGTGCTGGCCGCCGGACTCGCCGGCCTGGACGCCGGCCTGCCCCTCCCGCCCGAAACCCCGAGCGACCCCGCCTCCCTCGGCGCGGCCGAGCGCCTCCCGGCGAGCCTGCCGGAGGCGATCGACGCCTACGAGAAGTCCGCACTGCTGCGGCAGGCTCTCGGTCCCGAGTTGTACGAGGCCGTGCTGGCCGTCCGGCGGGCGGAGGCGGAGCTGTTCGCGATGCACACGGATGCGGACGTCATCGAGGCCGTCCGCTGGCGCTACTGACGAGCACGGGCTCTGCTCCTCGGCTCCTGGTCCATGAGTTGGTCAAAGGCCTGCTGGTCGCCGTCAAGCTTCACGGGGCTCAGCAGGATGCGGCCCCGGATGGCGCGGAGCAGATCCTTGACCGTGCCTGTGCCTGTGGCGAAGTGGTCGCAGGCACGGCGTCATCCGAGGTGAGGGGATCGGGCCACGCGCCGTTGCCGTCGAGCGCCACACCTGCCGACATAGGCCGCGGGGGACCTGCGCGAGCTGGGGGCGTCGTACGTGTGCACCAGACCCCGGTACCGGGCAACACACCAGGCGTTCTGCGGCGGCAGCCCCGCACCCACCACACGTGGCGCCCACGCTCCGGACCGCGTGAGCGACGGCCGCTCCGCATGGCGAAGTTCATTTCGTACGACCCTCGCCACGTTCCTGCCCGAGGCGACTGCCGGCCACCTCGGTGTGTGGACGCTTGTCGCGCGTGGCGAGAGGCGAGGCCCGCTTGTCAGCGCTCGACGACTCGTGCGTTCGGTGGGACTTCCGGCGTGGGTAGTGGTGCCGACCCCACCGAGAGGGGAGTCAGCTCCTTTGAGGTACCACGTCTCACCGTCCCGGCAGGGTGGTCGAGCAGGTCCTCGGCGAAAGACAGCCGTGGCCTCGGGTGGAGTGCCGACGGTGGCGAGGGCGCCGGGGATGGTCGCGGTGGCGTCGGCGGTACTGCTGCCGAGACCGGCGATTACCCCGGCATTTTGATCAGCTGTGCTGCTGCTGCTGCTGCGGCCGGCCTGTCCGGGCAGGACGAACGCGTTCACGACTCGGCAAGTGTCCAAAGACCCAGGTGGCGTACTGGAATCCGTGGACGAAGAGCAGTGCCCTGACGGCCGGTTGAGAGCGGCGGAACTCGTCGGATACGGAGGACATCCGCATCAGCCCACTTCGGCTCTGGGAGAGGATCCGAGAGTCGAACCGGTATCAGCGGGTTCCAGCGGCTTCGCCATGTAGACCGCCTCGGTACCGTAGCTCGCGGGCAGCCCGATCTCGGGCCGGGCACGGTAGCCCAGCCGGGACCACAGCGCCTCGGAGCCGCGCACGGCGACCAGAGAAAGGGTCCGGTAGCGGGCCGCCCGCCCGGTCTCCTCCAGATGCCGCTGCATCCGGCGGGCCAGGCCCCGGCCGCGCGCCCGCTCGACGATCGCCAGGTCGTGGGTGTGCAGGTTGCTTCCCCCGTTGCTCTCCTGTGCCGCGCCTTCCTCGGCCAGGCTCAGGTCCGGGCAGCGGAACAGTGGGTAAGGCAATGCGAGCAGATAGCCTCCGAAGCCACCCGCGTGCTCCAGTACGAAGCAGGTCGAGGGCGAGGCGCGGTGTCGGGAGCGGAGCGCCTCCCGCCCTTCGGACAGGCCGCTCGCGGCGTAGGCGCGTTCCTCCAGCGCGACCACCTCGTCCCAGTCCTCCTCCCGAAACAGCCGGAGCCGGGTGTCGGTCATGCGTCTCCTCCGTCCGGAGCCGGGCCTCCGACGCAGGTGTACGGCAGCGGCGCGAAGCCGTTGAACCCCCGGGTGGCGTAGGCGGCGGCGTACGCGCCGCAGGAGTGGACCCACACCGGGTCGCCGGAGGTGATCGCGCACGGGACCCGTACCAGGCCGTCCTCCTGGGCGTACGCGTCGTCGCTGTCGCAGGTCGGGCCGGCCACCATGGCGTCGACGAACTGCCCGCCGGAATGGGTGGGGAACTCCAGGCGGTATTGCAACTGGTCCATCTCGTACAGGCCGTTGAACTTGCCGCAGCTCAGGTAGAGCCAGTCCTCGCGGGTGCCGTCGAGCCGATGTCGGGAAGAGAGCCGGGCGACGTGGGCGCGGATCGCTCCGTGGTCGGCGACCAGGTGGCGACCGGGCTCCAGCAGGAAGTCCAGCGGGGCGGCGTTGACGGCACGCAGCCGTTCCATGCCCTCGCGGATCACCACGAACATCTTGTCCAGCGGCGGTTCCAACGGCCGGCCGCGCCGGTCGAGGACGCCGAGGGCGGGCAGTCCGCCGCCGAGGTTGATGCGGTCCGGGGTGATGCCGCGCCGGCCGAGCGCCTCCATGACCGCCGCCAGCGAGTCGACCGCCGCAACCCAGGCCTCGGCGGTCATCTGCTGGGAGCCGACGTGCACCGACAGGCCGGAGGGCACCAGCCCGGCGCTCCGGGCGGCGCCGAGCACCCGCAGGGCGTCCTCGGGCGAGCAGCCGAACTTGCGGCTGAGGCCCCACAGCGCGCCCTCGCCGGTGGTCGCCAGTCGGCAGAACACCCGCGAGCCGGGGGCGTGTTCGGCGATCGCGCCGACGTCCTCCAGGCAGTCGGTGGCGTAGTCGCGTACACCCAGCCGGTAGGCCTCGGCGATGTTGCGGTCGGACTTGACGGTGTTGCCGTAGTGGATCAGCCCGGGGGCCACCCCGGTGCGCAGCGCCTGGGCGATCTCCTGCGGGCTCGCCGCGTCGAAGCCGGAGCCGAGCCGGGCGAGGTGGCCGAGCACCTCGTCCACCGGGCAGGCCTTCATCGCGAACCGGAGGGCGACGCCGGGCAGTTCGGCGCACAGGGCGGCGTACTGGCGACCGATGCCGTCCAGGTCGTAGATGATGGTGTCCTCGATGGCGGCGGCGAGCGCGGCGCGCAGGGCGGGGTGGTCGCGGAGGGGCGCGGTGGATGCGTGGACAGTGGCCTGCGCGGTCGGGGCGCGGTGGCCGGTTCTGCCATGGTCGGCCGTCCGACGCGGTTCGGCGATCTGGCGCACGTCAGTGGTCTGAAGCCTCACGTGTGAACTCCCGCTCCGACTGGATGAATGATGCCAAGGGCCTGCTGGCACGCATGAGATGAAGCGAGGGAGTCCAAAGGCCGGCTGTGACGCCTGACCTGGACTCCCTCCACGCCGCACTCTATGCACTTCCGCGGCGTGCACCTGCACCTGCTCTGCACCCTGCGCGGCCTGCCACCTTCGCGCTGACCAACGCAAAGGCCGACGATCACGCCTGTCTCCCAGCGCGGCCAGCCCTTGTCCGGCCTGCCGCTCACTGACGCAGCACGCCACCGCGTCATCGGTACAGCGCTCGAACTGGGCGGTGGGGAACGCCCGGTCCAACCAGGTGTCGAACGCGTACTGCACGAACATGTTTGCCGACACTGGGGAGGCAGAGGGCCCTTGACGGGTCCCCCGATCCCACTCCCGCAAGGTGCCGCCGGGCAGTTGCAGCGCGCCTTGAGTGACCGCTCGGCATACAGAACCACCCGAACGGCGTCGGTGTGAGCCTCCATGACCTTGACGATCAGATACCACCGGATGCTGCGGGCTCGTCGGCCCCTCGACCTGCTCGGCGAACGTCGTCGCCGGACACGGCGGATTGAGCCATCTCGACCGCGCACCACGAGTTCGACGCCCGCCGGGACTCCTTCGACGCGCACGTCAGCGAGCCGGCGTGCCCATCGGCCGTGCACACGCCGCGACACCACTCCTCATCTTGAGCACCTCGCCGTCGGCACTGCGGAGTACACACAGAACGCGACCGTCCCCGCCGCACGCTCGATCGACTCGATCACCGCACTGGCCAAATGCCGCAGGCGACCTTGGGCAGCCGGACCGTATCCAGCTTGTCGGTGTCGGGCCGGCCGGGGACGTTCTTCACCTCGGGTGCGTGTCCCCGTTGGGTGAGGTTAGCGGGGTCGCCCGTGTCCGGCGTGATGCCCGTCTCGTTGCGGTAGCTGGTTGATCAGCTGGCGCGAGAGGTGGGTCGGATGAGCTGTGATGAGGTGCTGCGGCTGCTCCGGGTGCGGGAGGCCCGGTATGCCGGTCCGGTGTGTTGTCGGCAGGCGGTGGAGGGGCTTGGTCCGAAGGTGCTGCCCCGCCGGACGGAAGTGATCCGACACCGTTCGAAGAAGGCCGTCGCGGCGAGCGGGTGAACGTGTGGCAAGAGGACGGTCTTCTCCTCGTCGGACGGGCTGATCTGCCTGACCGCGCAAGGAAGAAGACCTGGTGGCGCCTTAAGTGTCCGAGCTCCGCCGATGCCTTCACGAGGACTACGTCACGTTCGCGGGGCGGGTGCTGGTGCAGGACCGGCTCGATATTCGTGCTGCCGCGGCGCCGCCGGGATGTGACGGCGCGGACGGGCGGGCGCGCACGCGCGCGGAGCGTGGGCATGCGCGGCAGTTGGCCACCACCGTCGAACGCGTGGACATCTCACGGGTCGCGTACCGCTCGCCGGCGCCGAACCTGCACGTACCCGGCAGCTCGTAACGACGCCGCCGAGCTGCTGGTGCTCACCTGTGACGCCACCGGCGTGAACATGATCCCGTCCGGGTTGAGGGACACCACCCGCGCCACCGCCGAGACCCACGCGGCGGCCGGCCTTCCCTGAGCGTCTCGATCTCTGTCCATGAAGAGCGTCTTGCGTGCCTTGGCCCGCAGACGTCTCCGAACGATGTTTCGCCCCGCCAGCTGGAAGGTGCCATGAGCGCGCGTCGTCTGCTACCGAACGATGAATCCCTTGACCTCATCAGGCTGGTCCGGAAGCTGGCGGCCGATGAACTCGCGTCGCGAGCGGATGCCGATGAGGCGAACGAGGCATTCCCTCGTGACGTGTTCAGGCTCCTCGGACGCGTCGGCCTGCTCGGTTTGCCGTACTCCGAGGCGTACGGCGGCAGCGGCCTGTCCTACGAGGTGTACCTGCAGGTTGTCGAAGAGATCGCGTCCGTGTGGGCTTCGGTCGGCGTAGGTGTCTCCGTGCACGTGCTGTCGTGTTTCGGCCTGGCGACGACGGGCACCGAGGAGCAGAAGCAGGAGTGGCTGCCCGCGATGCTCGGTGGCGAGTTGCTGGGTGCCTACTGCCTCTCGGAGCCGCACGCCGGCTCGGACCCGGCCGCGCTGCGGACCCGGGCCCGTCTGGACCGCGATCACTACGTCCTGAACGGTGCGAAAGCCTGGACGACCCACGGTGGCCACGCAGACTACTACAAGGTCATGGCCCGCACCTCGGAGGACCGCACGGGCATCTCGTGCTTCATGATCCCCGCTGGCACCGAGGGCCTCACCGCTGATGTACCCGAACGGAAGATGGGCTTGACCGGGTCCACGACGGCGACCATGGTCCTCCGGGACGTCCGTGTCCCGGTCGAGCGGCGTATCGGTGCCGAGGGCGGCGGCCTGCGTATCGCTCTCGCGAGCCTGGATTCCGGCCGTCTCGGTATCGCGGCCGTCGCGGTCGGTCTCGCCCAGGGTGCTCTCGACCACGCGATCGCCTATGCACGCGATCGGGAGACGTTCGGATCACGCATCATCGACCACCAGGGAGTCGCGTTCCTGCTCGCCGACATGGAGGCCGCGGTGTTTTCAGCGCGTGCTGCGACCCTCCATGCCGCCCGGTTGAAGGACGCGGGACTGCCCTTCAGCCGTGAGGCGTCGGTCGCGAAGCTCGTCGCGACCGACAACGCGATGCGTGTCACCACTGATGCGGTTCAGGTCCTCGGCGGGGTCGGCTACACGCGCGAGTTCCCGGTCGAACGGTACATGCGTGAGGCCAAGTTGACTCAGATCTTCGAAGGCACGAACCAGATTCAGCGCATGGTCATCGGGCGGTCGCTCGCGAAGTCCAACCATGGTGACCTCACCCTGGCTCCTTGAGACTTGGTTCTGAAACTGATCGGAAGATCGACCTCGAACGGCGAAGGGACGGACGAGGCCGTCACCGCCGGGTCAGCGGCCGCAGGCCGGGTCACAAGCACCGGCTGAGCAGGACCCGGCATTGACGACCCAGAGACCAAGGTGACCTGGTGGCCGCGGTGAGCGTCGGCGTCGCAACAGCCCGCTCCGCGACATCCGTCACTGGCGCACGCGAGAGCGCCCGGGAGACTGATGTCTTGGACCCCCTGTGGGGCCGCATCACCCATGCCGCCGTCAACCCCGAGCACTGGCCGGTCATCCCGCACAAGGTGCCCGTCAGCGGCCATGTCGTGAAGGTCGGCTGGTTCACCCCGGAGATCGACCCGCACAAGCTTCTGCTGCCGTCCTACGGCACCGGCCGCTGGGACCTGCTGGTGATCCCGCCCAAGACCGGCCCGGAAGCAGCAGCACGTCTGATGGCGGCGGCATCCGAATACGGCGGCACGCCACTGACCGCAAGCGTGCTCATCACCGCCGACCGGGCCCCGCACGACGCCTCCATGCCGGTATGCGAGATGCGCGTCGACAAAACAGCTGCCTCCTGCCCCTGCATTCGCCCGGGTGACGAGAGCCGAGACGCTGCGAGCCTGTCGCTCTGGCTTCGTTGAGGCGGCCCGGTCCCTGGGCGTCAGCCGCCGGATCCTCGCCCGACACGTCCTGCCGCACGCCCAGGGCCCGCTGCTCTCCCCGCATGCACTCGAACTCGGCATCGGGATCCTCCCGGTCTCCGGCCTGAGCTTCCTCGGCTACGGCGCCGACCCGCCCACACCCGAACGGGGCCTGCTGGTGGCGGATGGGCGCGACTATGTGGCGACGTCCTGGTGACCATCGACGCTGCCGGGCCTGGCCAGATCCGCCCAGGCTGCCACGAATGCAGCCATGGGCTGTCGCCGGGTAAGCGGGGCGGCGGAACCACGCCGATCCAGTTCCGGAAGGAATAAATCCCCCTGGTCAGACCCGTGGTTGAGTGCTCCGATGCTGACTTTTGCTGACTTCCAGGGACTCGTAACGCTCTGACCTGCGGCAATGCCGAAGGATCCAATGGTTCTGGAACTGGATCGGACGGTCACACGACGATATCGCGCAGGCCCGGGAAGACTGGATGAACGGGTCCCGATTGGGCGAGGTGAAGGGCTACGACGGCCCTCCGTTTCCGGCTCCTCATTTCAGGCTGCCGGACGTGCCGCGACGGCCTCCGGCCAGTCGACGAGGCCGCCGGTGTAGCCGCGTGAAGCGGCCGGCACGGTCGCTGCGGCCCGCCCCGACTGCGCGTCGGTGATCCCTGCCGTGGGCTCCGCCTCGCGGCCCTCGCGCATCCGGACCTTCCCGCGCAGCCGGTCGTGGAACTCGGTGCTCAGCCCGTGCTCGCGCCAGCGGCGGAAGAAGGCGTAGACCCGGCCCCAGGCGGGGAAGTCCGCAGGCATCGCCCGCCAGGAAATCCCGCCCGCGACCAGGTACCGGATCGCGTCCAACATCCGCCGGTGGCAGTAGTCCTCGGGCTGCCCTCCCCGCCCCTGCAGCCAGGCCGGCACCGGAAACAACGGCCGCACGGCCGCCCACTCCTCGTCCGTCATGTCCGACGGATACCGGCGCACCCGATCGGGATGGTCGGCCGCGTTGCCGTACACGTGCGCGAGGCAATCAACCGATGGTGCGGCCGAGTCGAACTGGATGGACTCGGACGCGTACAACAAGGACAGCAGGGCCTCCCGGTACTGCTCGGTCGGATTCGCATCCCCGAGCTACCGAGAGGCCCTGACTTCATGCGCGCACCACGGGAAGATCACCCCAGCGGGAAGCCTGTTCGACCTGCACGTTCCATGAGCGGTTGAGATGCGGCTTCTGAGCCGCCACGTGACCGACCTGAAAGCGGCCTTGCCCACCCGGGGCGTTCAGGACCTGTTCGACCAGGGCAACCGGGTCGCGAGGACGGGCGCGTCCTGCACCACGGTCCCGCAGGTCAGCGGCTACCGTCGTTCTCCTGGACTCAAGATCCAAGTGATGCGAGTGCCCAGGATCCGAGGGCAGAGCCCGCGGCCTTCGCCAAGGAGACGAGGCTCATCACCCGGGATCAGACCGTACGCGGCTGGCGTTGGGCGTCGCGACGGCCAATGAGGAACCAGATCACGCTCCCGAGGAAGGGGGCCACGACGGCGAAAGCGGCCCAGGCCAGCTTCATCGCTCCGGTGAGACCAGACCTGGCGATGCTGACCAGGGCCCCGATGAACAACACCGCGTAGGCGATACCGACGGCCACGACCACGACCACGGCTGCGATTCCAACCGCGTTCTCGCCCGTAGCGGCAAGTGTCATCTGGTGTGCAAGCTGCGGATTCATCATTGTTTCCTCGTGCTGGGGGTCCTCAGAGTTCGCCGGTTGGGCAACCTCAACTGACACCAGCATGACTGCACCGAGATGCCCGATGCGTCATACTTTGCGCTCGATCCGATCATCCGGAGGTCGGACAGTAGGCCCAGAGCGCTCAAGCTGATGCGTCGGCCTTTGACCGCAGCCGCATCTCAAACACGGCGGGCGGCGTGGGTCAGGTTTCGTGCGGGCCAGGCCTGCAGCACGACGCGTCGGGCCCGGCGCGAGGGGAGCCTGCGTGCGGCAGGCTTCTGCGAGCGCCCGTTCGTGCACTGGGTTCTGTGGGCGGTGTGCATGATCGCCCCGGAGGGGCTGCCGCGGGGCCTCTCGGCCCGCCGTCAGGGCGTCGATGACCTGCGAGGTACGCAGTGCGGCCGGTGATCGCCCAGCCGGCCAGGCGGCGTGAGCGCAGGTCGATCACGGCCGCGAGGTGGCAGATCTTCCCGCCGGCGAAGGTCAGGCAGGCGATGCCGCTGACGTACCTCGTCGTGGACGCCTGCCACGCGGTGCCCGGGCGGGACCGGTCGCGGCCCGGCGACTTCAAGCCCTTTGCCCGCGCGGCCTTCAGCTCGGTGATGCCCGCGTACGCTCTGAACCGGCGTAACGAAGCGGAGCGGGCTCCCCACGCACGGCCGTCGATGCGCTCCGACAGTTCACGCAGGGCGGCCGCGCCGCTCAGCAGGGTGCCGCCCCGGATCGATGTGCGGGCGTCCATGTCGAGGAGGTGCCACATCGCGGGGTTCCGGATCAGGACGGTCGGGTCGATCTCGACCCGGCTTCCCTCCGTGTCGCGGAGGACCATCCGCTGGGCCACCCCGTCGTTCCACCGGACCGAGATCAGGGAGTCGGTACGGACTGTTTCCTCCACCAGTACTCCGCGCTTGCTCAGCAGCCCCGGACGCACCGAGACCCGCGACGGAACCAGGATCACGAAGACCAGCCCGGCCAGGCCGGTCCAGAGCAGGCCGCGGGTCACGTCGAGCTCGCCCAGGCCCGCGTCCAGGGTGATCAGGACAGTGAAGAGGAGGAACGCGACCCCGATCGCCGAGCGCAGCTCACCGGCCCAGTGGGTGTCTTGTGCGAAGCCTCGTTCCATGAGCGCCACGTTGGGCCGACTGAAGCGCTGGTGCGGGACCCTGATGTGCTGCTGATGCGACGGCCATGAGATTTTGACGGGGTCCCCGCCCGACAGGGACCCCGTCGTCGTCAGCGGCCTGGCGGGCTGCTCGAAGGATCCGGCCGGGAGTGCTCGTACCGGGGCGGGCTCCCCGTGGGCCTCGGAACCGGCTTCACCGCATGGCTGGGGTCCGGCCTCCCGGGACTCGCGCCGCCATGCCCATCTTGGGGAATCATTCGGCCGGGCTGCATTCCTGGAATACGGCACTCCGAAACAATTTATGCAGATGCTTCGGAATGAAGCATTCCGATGCTCCGGAATGACACTTTCGGAACCCCACGCTCCGAGGCCTCTGCAATCCCGGATGTGGCGCACGTCACTTCGATGTCGTTGGACGAAAATTCAAGCCGAGTGTTTACATATGGAGGGCTCTCGACGGCCGCCCTTACCGCCGCCGAGTCCGTAACCCCGACTTCTTCCGGGGTTATCGAAAACCGAACGTGCAGTTACGCTCATTCCGGGAGCGGGGGGCTTCCGCGGGGCGATGGACTCATGTACGCGTTCATCCATCCGCGCCGTACGGCGGCCTTCTCTTCCGCTTTGACCCATTGCTTCGGGGCTCTCCCGAACCGACGGATAGGACAGTGATGAAGGCACGGAAGACGATGCTCAGCGCTGTTGGCGCGGCTCTGGGGGCGGGTGCCCTGGCGTGGCTCGCGGTCGCGGGCGGAGTCGCCGGAACGGGCGCACCGGTCGGCGCCTCGGCGATGGGTTCCGTCGCGGACGAGGGTCCTGGTTACGCGATCGAGGACTTCGGTTATCCGAACGCCGACAAGATCCTGGCGGAGCGGGGCATCACCCTGAAGCGAGGTGACGGTCACATCGTGCT
>NZ_JBVIKC010000022.1:42500-124042 GCF_055581065.1 Streptomyces sp. NPDC031479 | reverse complement strand
AGGGGGGACCCTGTGGGAGAGTAGGACGCCGCCGAACAATCATTGTGGGAAAGCCCCGCACCTTATGGTGCGGGGCTTTTCTGCGTTTACGGGCCTTTACCCGGTCCCCGCCGGGCCGGCCGGTGGCGGGTCGACCGTCGGTTCCACCGTTTACCCGCACGGGGTTGCCGGGAACCCGCGCCGGTCGCTCGTACGCTGGGTGGATGGGCTATGAGCTGGTCATCTTCGACAACGACGGCGTCCTCGTGGACAGCGAGCCGCTCGCCAACTCCATCCTGTCCGCGTACCTGACGGAGATCGGGCACCCGACCACCTACGAGGAGTCCCTGCGGGACTACATGGGGGCGGCGGTGCACCGGGTGCACGACCTGGTCTTCGAACGGACCGGGCAGCGGCTGCCCGAGGAGTTCGACCACACCTTGCAGGAACGGATCTCGGCCGGGTTCGCACGGGAGCTCAAGCCCGTCCCCGGGATCACCGAGGTGCTGGCCGAGCTGTCCGCGCAGGGGGTGCCGTACTGCCTGGCCTCCTCCGGGACCCACGAGCGGATCCGGGTCGGACACCGCAGCGCCGGCCTGGGGGAGTGGTTCGAGGAAGAGTGGATCTTCAGCGCGGAGGACGTGGGGCGGGGCAAGCCTGCGCCGGACCTGTTCCTGCACGCCGCCGACATGATGGGCGTCGAGCCCGCGCGGTGCGTGGTGGTCGAGGACAGTCCGCTCGGGGTGGAGGCCGCACGGGCCGCGGGGATGGACGTCCTCGCGTACACCTCGATGTCCCCCGCCACCGCCCTCCCCGGGGCCACCGGCTACTTCGGCGAGATGAAGGAGCTCTCCGCCCTGCTCGGATTGGGTGTGTGATCTCTCTACCCACCGGTAAGTGGGGCGCCTACGCTGTGCCGCCATGACAGTTGACGTGCGGCTGCGGCGCGGGCGGGGCGCGCTCGGGTTCAGCTTCTTCGCGCAGGGCGTCGCCTTCGCCCTGCTGGTGACCCGGATCCCGGCCATCCAGGGCCAGTACGGGATATCCGACGGGCTGCTGCCCGCCTTCCTCGCCGCCGTGCCGATCCTCGCCGGGGTCTCCAGCGTCGCCACCGAGCACCTGGTGAAGCGGATCGCGCCGAGCACGGTGCTGCGGTGCGTCCAGCCCGTCGTGCTGCTGGCGCTGCTCGGCGTCGGGGCCGGTACCCGGATGTGGCACGTCGCGGTGGCCCTGGGGGTGTTCGGGCTGGCGGTCGGTGCACTGGATGCCTCGATGAACATGCTGGGGGTGAGCCTCCAGCGGGCGTACGGGCGCAGCATCATGCTCGGGTTCCACGCGGCGTACAGCCTCGGCGGGATCCTGGGGGCCTCGGCGGCCTGGGCGGGCGCGCACTGGCACCTGGCGCTGTTCACCGGGTACCTGCCGGCCGTGCTGGTGCTGCTGCCGGTGGTGCTGGCGGGCGGCCGGTCCTACGTGGACGCGGCGGCGGCCGACGGGGCCGGGGAGGCGGCCGAGGGGTGGCCGGCCGGGGGCGGGAAGCTGCTGCTGCCGCTGTGCCTGGTGATGGCGTGCGCGTACATCGGGGACTCGACGGTGGCGAACTGGAGTGCCAAGTACCTCCAGGACGTGCTGGGCAGCTCGGAGCAGCTGGCGACGGTCCCGTACAACGTGTACATGGTGACGACCCTGATCGGGCGGGCCGTGGGCGACCTCGGGGTGCGCCGGTTCGGGGCGGTGGCCGTGGTGCGGGGCGGGACGGTGGTGGCGGCCGGCGGGTTCGCGGTGGTGGCCGCCGCGCCCGGGGCGTGGACGGGGATGCTCGGGTTCACGCTGCTGGGCATCGGGCTGTGCGTGATCGTGCCGCAGACCTTCGCCGCCGCGGGGCGGCGCTTCCCGGGGGCTTCGGACACGGCCGTCGCGCGGCTGAACATCTTCAACTACGTGGGTTTCCTGATCGGTTCGCCGCTCGTCGGCGGGATCGGGGACGCCTGGAACTACCGGGGGGCGATGCTCGTACCGATGGTGCTCGTGCTGGTCACGCTCTCCCAGGCCCGCTCGTTCGGTCCGGAGCGGGCCCGATACGGTGTCGGGCATGAGCGGCGAGCCGGTGACCGGGCTGTTGATGTGGGACGAGGCGGTAACGAGGTATGACTTCGGACCGAGCCATCCGATGGACCCGGTGCGCCTGGCGCTGACCATGGGCCTGGTGCGCGCCTTCGGGCTGGACCGGGCGATGGAGGTGCGGGCGGCCCGGCCGGCCGGCGATTCGACGCTGCGGCTGGTGCACCGCGAGGACTACGTGGCCGCGGTGCGCGAGGTGTCGGCCGACCCGGGGGTGGCCGACGGTTCGTACGGGCTCGGGACGGTGGACGATCCGGCGTTCCCCGGGATGCACGAGGCCTCGGCACTGATCGCCGGCCAGTCGGTGGCGGGGGCGGAGGCGCTCTGGGCCGGTGAGGCGGAGCACGCGGTGAACTTCGCGGGTGGGCTGCACCACGCGATGCCGGGTGGGGCCGCCGGGTTCTGCGTGTACAACGACGCGGCCCTCGCCATCGCGCGGCTCCTGGAACTGGGGGCCGAACGGGTGGCGTACGTCGATGTGGACGTCCACCACGGGGACGGCGTGCAGACGGCGTTCTGGGACGATCCGCGGGTCCTGACGGTGTCGGTGCACGAGCACCCGCGGACGCTGTTCCCGCAGACGGGCTGGCCGCAGGAGACGGGCGGCGCGGCGGCCGAGGGGTCCGCGGTGAACGTGGCGCTGCCCGCCGGGACGGGTGACGAGGGCTGGCTGCGGGCCTTCCACGCGACGGTGCCGGAGCTGCTGGCGGACTTCCGGCCGCAGGTGCTGGTGACCCAGCACGGGGCCGACACGCACTTCGAGGACCCGCTCGCCCACCTGGCGGTGTCGCTGGACGCGCAGCGGGCGGTGCAGGAGGCCTGTCACCGGCTGGCGCACGAGTACGCGGGCGGGCGGTGGCTGGCGCTGGGCGGCGGCGGGTACGCGGTGGTGGACGTCGTACCGCGGTCGTGGACGCACCTGGTGGGGATCGCGGCGCACCGGCCGGTGGACCCGGCGGCGGCGGTTCCGCAGGAGTGGCGGGACCAGGTGTACGCGCGGACGCGGCAGCCGGGGCCGGCGCGGATGACGGACGGCCGTGACGCGCGGTGGCGGGACTGGGAGGCCGGTTACGATCCCGCGGACGCGACGGATCAGGCCGTTCTGGCGACGCGCCGGGCGGTGTTCCCGTTGCGCGGGATGCTCGTGTGACGATGCACCGTTACGCCAACTGTGGGGCGGTTCACGAGAACTGATGAAGCGCCAGGTGGGCTGCGGCAGCATCGGAGGGTGTTGAGCACCGGCGCGTTGCGTGCGCATCTGCTGGCCGCCCGGTTGGCCGGGCCCGTCGCCACGTCGAGGGAGTCGAGCCTGCGTCGTTACCGGCTGTTCGCGGCGGGGGACCCGCGGGTGCTGCTGGGGCTGGACCCTGAGCGGGGCTGGGGCGAGGGCGAGCTGCTGCGGCTGATGGCGGCCAAATGCGGGGTCTCGGCGGATCCGGCGCACGTCAGCGGGCCGGACGTGATCGATCCGGAGCTGACGGTGGCGGCCCTGGAGGCCTTCGCGGAGCGGTTGGGCGGGGCGGCCGGGGCGCGGTCGCCCGTGCTGTTCGGCACGGGGCATCCGCACCGTCTCCTGGGGTTCTACGCCGCTTTGGCCGGGGCGCTGTCGGCGGCGGGATGTGATGTCCTCACCCCGGCGCAGGGGGTCGATGTCGACATGGCGACCCGGTTCGGCGTACGCCCCTACCGGATCGATTACGTACGGGGAGTCGCACTGGTGCGGGAACCCGGCGCGCGGCGGGCCGGGAATGCGACCGGCGTGCACTCCCATTCGCCGCTGCCGGTTCGGATCGCCCTGGGGGCGCTGGCGGAGGCCGGGGGGCCGCTGCCGGAGCTGGTGGTCGGGGATCACGGGTGGGTCTGCGGCGCAGGTCAGCTCGGTGTGGACGCGATCGGACTGGCCGACGCGGATGATCCCGCGCTGTTCGTCGGGGAGGCCGAGGGGCGGGTCGCGGTGACCGTTCCGCTTGATGACGGGGCGCGCTCGGAGCACTACGCTCCGCTCGCCCGGTACGTGCTGCGCCGTGCGCGGCTGTCGGTGCGTCAGGAGTGGCCGTAGCTCCTCTTCCCCACTCGTATCACACGCCCCTACTCTGGGGAGTGAGCGTGCGACGACGAGGAGTAACCGGAGGGGAAGCCGGTGCCCGTCATGCGCGGAAGGTCAAGGTGTGTCATGGCTGCTGGCGAGAGGCCTCTCAGTGAGGTTCAGTTCCTGACCGTGGCGGAGGTCGCCTCGGTGATGCGAGTGTCGAAGATGACCGTGTACCGGCTGGTGCACAACGGTCATCTGCCCGCAATCCGGGTGGGCCGGTCCTTCCGGGTCCCCGAGAACGCGGTCCACGAGTACCTCCGGGAGTCCTATGTGGGGGTGGAGTCGGCCTGAGACTGAGGCTCGGGAAGATCTACGGAGGGCTCGGATTACAAGCCTGGTCTCCGGGCGGGTAGGCTAGGCCGACGTAGGTCGTGTGGGCCCAGACGCCCCGCACCGATCCCCGCCAAGGCGGGGATGTTCCGAGAAGTGAGCGAGGGTAGTCGTGGGCTCTGTTATCAAGAAGCGGCGCAAGCGGATGGCTAAGAAGAAGCACCGCAAGCTGCTCAAGCGCACCCGCGTCCAGCGCCGTAACAAGAAGTAAACGGCAGCTGTACGTGTTCTCCGCAGCCCCTCCACCATCCTGGTGGAGGGGCTGCGGTGCAGCCGGGGTACTTCTTCGAGGGAGGCGCTGAGCTCGTGGGCAAGGTCGTACTCGTCACCGGGGCTGCCCGGCAGCTGGGAGGCCGCTTCGTGCGGCGCATCCAGCGCTACCCGGAGGTGGAACGGGTCATCGCGGTCGACGCGGTGAGCCCGCCGCACCGGCTCGGCTCGGCCGAGTTCGTGCGTACGGACATCAGGCAGTCGGCCATCGCCCGCGTGCTCGCCGAGCACGCCGTGGACACGGTGGTCCACCTGGCCGTCACGGGCGGCGCCGCGGGCGCCCCGGGCGGGCGCAGCGCCGTCAAGGAAACGAACGTCATCGGGACGATGCAGCTCCTCGGGGCCTGCCAGAAGTCGCCGACGGTACGACGGCTCGTGGTGAAGTCGAGCACCAGCGTGTACGGGGGCACCTCCCGGGACCCGGCCGTCTTCACCGAGACCACCCAGCCGAAGTCCCTGCCGAGCGCCGGCTTCGCGAAGGACGCGGCGGAGGTCGAGGGATACGTACGGGGCTTCGCGCGCCGGCGGCCGGACGTGGCGGTGTGCGTGCTGCGCTTCGCGAACATCCTGGGGCCGTTCGCGGATTCGGCGCTGGCGGAGTACTTCTCGATGCCGGTGATGCCGACGGTGCTGGGCTACGACCCGAGGCTGCAGTTCGTCCACGAGGACGACGTGGTGGACGTGCTCCGGCTGGCGGCGGGGGAGCCGCAGCGGGGGACGCTGAACAGCGGCACGTTCAACATCGCGGGGGACGGGGTGCTGCTGCTGTCGCAGTGCTCACGGAGGCTGGGGCGGCCGACGGTGCCGCTGTTGCTGCCCGCGGTGACGTGGGTGGGGTCGGCGCTGCGCGCGGTCGGGGTGACGGACTTCTCCCCGGAGCAGATCCGGCTGCTGACCCACGGCCGGGTCGTGGAGACCTCGCAGATGCGGGACACCCTGGGGTTCCGGCCGATGTACACGACGGTGGAGACCTTCGCCGACTTCGCGCGCAGCCGCGGGAGCGGCCTCCTGCCTCCGGAGCGGGTGGAGCGGGCCGTGCGGCGGGCGGCGGCCGTGCTGAAGGTGGAGGGCCTGGATGTGGGTGCCGGTGTGGACGAGGGAGCGAAGCGATAGTGGCGGACGCGAAGGTGATCCCGTTCGACGAGGACCGGCCGCGCCGGCGCGGCGCGGTCCGGAAGGTACGGGCGGTGCCGGCTTCGGTGGACCCGGTGGACCCGGTGGACCCGGTGGACCCGGTGGAGCCCCCCGTGGGGTCCGGCCCCGAGCCGGTTCCGGCGGGGGCCGGTGACGGCTGGGACCGGCGGATCGCGGGCGGGCTGGCGTTCCTGCGGCGACGGATCACCGGGGAGTACGAGGTCGACGACTTCGGCTACGACAAGGAACTGACGGACCAGGTCCTGATGTCCCTGCTGCGGCCGCTGTACGACAAGTACTTCCGGGTGGAGGTCAAGGGGATCGAGAACATCCCCAAGGAGGGTGGTGCGCTGATCGTGGCGAACCACTCGGGGACGCTCCCGCTGGACGGGCTGATGCTCCAGGTGGCCGTGCACGACCGGCATCCCGCGGAGCGGCACCTGCGGCTGCTGGCGGCGGACCTGGTGTTCATGCTGCCGGTGGTGAACGAGGTCGCCCGCAAGGCCGGGCACACCCTGGCCTGCGCGGAGGACGCGCAGCGGCTCCTGGAGGCCGGGGAGCTGGTCGGGGTGATGCCGGAGGGCTTCAAGGGGATAGGGAAGCCGTTCGGCGAGCGGTACAAGCTCCAGCGGTTCGGCCGGGGCGGCTTCGTCTCGACGGCGCTGAGGGCGGGTACTCCGATCGTGCCCTGCTCGATCGTGGGCGCGGAGGAGATCTATCCGATGATCGGCAACGCGAAGACGCTCGCGCGGTTGCTGGGGCTGCCGTACTTCCCGGTGACGCCGACGTTCCCGTGGCTGGGGCCGCTGGGCGCGGTGCCGCTGCCGACGAAGTGGACGATCCAGTTCGGGGAGCCGATCCCGACGGACGGGTACGCGCCGGAGGCGGCGGAGGACCCGATGCTGATGTTCAACCTCACGGACCAGGTCCGGGAGCAGATCCAGCACACCCTGTACAAGCTGCTGGTGCAGCGGCGATCGGTGTTCTTCTGAGCCGGAGCGGCTGAACGGCGGCAGTGGCGGCCGAGCGGCGGCAGGACGAAGCGGGGGTCGCGCGGTGCGCGGCCCCCGCTTTCGCGTCGGCTACTGGCCGGTGTCCTCCGCGTTGAGGCCCAGGCCCGGGAGGAGGCCCGGGAGGAGCGGCGGGAGGGTGATGTCCGGCTTCGGCTGGTCCGGGGTCGCCGAGGAGGGCGGGGTGGACTGGCCCGGGGCCGGGGGGTGGAGCAGGTCGCCGGCGCCGCCCAGGAGGCCGCCCGCGCCGGGAGCCGGGGGCCGGCTGCCGGAGGGGCTGGGGGTGCCCTGGGGCGCCGCCTGGGAGGAGGCGCCCGGCTCCGGCTGGGTCTGCTGCTTGCCCGCCGCCGGACTGCTGGGCTGTTTGGCGGGCGCGCCCGAGCCGCGCGTCTGTTCCGGGGGCTTGGGGAGCAGTCCCTGGAGCGGCGCCACGTCTTCGTCTATGGCCTGGAACACCGATTCGACCTCGCCCCCGACGTCGTTGAGCTGCGGCGGGAGTTTCTCCCGGAGCCTGCCCCACGCGTCGCGATGGGAGCGGGAGAACGAGGACAGCGTCTGGATCGGGCCGAGGGATCCGTCCCGTTCGTACGCCGCCTGGAGCAGCCGGTGGCCTTCGGCGGCGTCGTGCTTCATGCCCGCGAGGGCCCGGCGGATCGCGCCCAGCACCTCGTGGTCCAGTGGGCCCGAACGGCCGCGCTCCATGAGCCGGCGCGCTTCCGACAGCCGGTTCGAGGCCTGGTCCAGGTAGAGCTCGCCCCGGTCCGCGTCCTCGTCGGCCATGCCCAGCTTCAGATCCTCCATGCCCCGCTTGACGGGGTAGAGGGAGTCACCGGGCAGGGCGTCGGTGCTGGCAGCGGCCACTCCGCTGAAGGCCCCTGCGGCCACACCCACGGTGAGGCCCCCCGCTGCGATGCCCTTGGACCAGCGGGAGCGGGGCCGCAATTTCCGGAGCGAGGTCGCCCGGTGGGCGCCGCGGCCGGTCCGCTGCTCGGGCACCAGAGGGTCCTCGGCGGCACCGCCCCCGGCCCTCTCCTCCATCACCATGGCCTCCATGGCGGCGACGAGCTGGGCTCGTTGCACCACTTTGACCTCGGGGTCCAGCACCGGGCGCGGCATTCTTTCGCCGAGCACGCTCGCCAGGGCCAACAGCCGGTCGTGGTCGGCAGGTTCGGCAGGTGCCTCGGACTGCTCGGCCGCCGGGTCCGGTTCCGAAAGGTCGGACGTGGTCCGATCCTCCAGGGCCTGGGCGAAGGCGTTCGCCCGCCGGTGCGGAGTAACGTTCGCGATCACTGGCGGCACCTCCTCTCGTCATGACGATCGACTCCCCAAGCTGTCCGGAAGGTTGCCTTCCTTGAGCACATCCACACTTTCGGGTGAGCGGCTTCGGGCAGGGCGTGTCCACAGGGAGCCTGCATCCCGCACAACGAGCGGCGCGGCACTTGGGTTACGGACGAAGGATGATCGGACCACAGCGTCATCGAGGGGTCACCGGGAGTAGGCGTCAGGTTGTCGTTACTGCGGGGTCCGGCGGAGGGGATCGGTGGTCCGCCGGGAGTGTGGGAAGGCGTGGGGGACGGGGGTGGCGTGCGGGGGAGCGGGTCAGCGGGCGTCGTCCGGGAGCAGGCGGGCCAGGGTGCGGACCGCCCGGTACTGGAGCGTCTTGATGGCGCCCTCGTTCTTCCCCATCACCCGGGCCGTCTCGGCGACCGAGAGGCCCTGCAGGAAGCGCAGGGTGACGCACTCCTGCTGCTGGGGGTTCAGTTTCCGCACGGCTTCGAGCAGGGCCGCGTTGGAGAGGGACTCCAGCACGGAGTCCTCGGGGCTGCGCTCGACCTCGTTGGCGTCGAGCATCTCGCCGGTGGTGACCTCCAGGCGGAAGCGGCTGGACTTGAAGTGGTCCGCCACCAGGTTCCGCGCGATGGTCACCAGCCAGGCGCCGAAGTCGCGGCCCTGCCAGGTGAAGGTGGAGATGCGGCGCAGTGCGCGCAGGAAGGTCTCACTGGTGAGGTCCTCCGCGGTCGCCTTGCCCCCGACGCGGTAGTAGATGTAGCGGTACACCGTGTCGCTGTACTGGTCGTAGAGGCGGCCGAAGGCCTCGGCCTCGCCCGCCTGGGCGCGTTCGACCAGGTCCATCATGCGGGCCTGGTCGCTGTCCGCGGTGGGGCGGCGGGCGGCGGGCGCGCCGGCGGCTGCGGTGCCGGCGGGGCTCGCGCCCGTTCGACCTCGTCTGCCCACCGTCGCCCCGCCGTCGGTCAGGGCGTAGCAAGGGCGGGCCGGGCCGAGGCCGGCAGGGACCGCGGCGGCGAGGGCGGGGACGGCGTACGCGGTGGGGACGAAGCCGCGCAGGTGGTCGAGGACCGTTGCGCGCAGCGTAGCCAGGCCCGAGGCGTCAACCCCGACAGGTGGGTACACGGGACTCCCAGAGGCAGAGCTTCCATCACGTGCAGTGCGGGACCGTTCACCCGTCGTGGCGACAGATGGGCGGTGGCATGCGTTTGAGGAGAATAACGCTTCGTACAGGCAGCGCTACACCCAGTTGCTGAAATCACCGGTTCCGACACTTCTGTTGCGTGTCCAGGGCATATTCAGGCCTGGTTGGTGATCGCTTCTTGATCGGATGGATGCGCGGAATGGACGCTTCCACGCTGGCTCGCGACCGAGTCGGGCATGCCGGAGTGCCGCGCCGACGGCGCGGGTAGGGGTGGGCGGTTGGGCGCGGCGGGGCCCGTGGCCGGGCCGGGGCCCGGCGCCGCTACTTGCGGCGGCGGTGCAGGGCGATGGCGGCGGCCGCCCCACCTGCGATCGCGCCGACTCCGGCGGCGGCGGGGACGCCGACCTTCACGGCCTTGCGGCCGGTCCGATAGTCGCGCAGCCGCCAGTCGTTGGCCCGGGCATGCTTGCGCAGTTTTGTGTCGGGATTGATCGCGTACGGATGTCCGACCAGCGACAGCATCGGGATGTCGTTGTGCGAATCGCTGTACGCGGCGCAGCGGGCGAGGTCCAGGTCCTCGGCGGCGGCCAGCGCGCGCACCGCCTCGGCCTTGGCGGGGCCGTGCAGGGGCTCGCCGACCAGGCGGCCGGTGTACACGCCGTCCACGGACTCCGCGACGGTGCCCAGGGCGCCGGTCAGGCCCAGGCGGCGGGCGATGATCGTGGCGGTCTCCACGGGCGCGGCGGTGACCAGCCACACCTTCTGGCCGGCGTCGAGGTGGGCCTGGGCGAGGGCGCGGGTGCCGGGCCAGATCCGCTCGGCCATGTACTCGTCGTAGATCTCCTCGCCGATGGACATCAGCTCCGAGACCCTGTGGCCCTTGACGATGGACAGGGCGCTGTCGCGGGCGTCCTGCATGTGGTCGGGGTCCTCGACCCCGGCGAGCCGGAACCAGGCCTGCTGCCAGGCGAAGCGGGCCAGTTCGCGGCGGCGGAAGAACTCGCGCTTGTAGAGGCCGCGGCCGAAGTGGAAGATCGCGGCGCCCTGCATGACGGTGTTGTCGAGGTCGAAGAAGGCGGCGGCCAGGTCGTCGCCCGGAACGGGGAACTCCGGCTCGGGGGCGGTCTCCGGGACGTCCGTCGCGGGCGCGGCGGAGGCCGCCGGGAGGGCCTGTCCGGCCTCGTCCTGCGGCGGTGTCGTATGAGGTGGGGCTTCGGCCTGCGCGGTCTTGCGGGCGGCCTCGGCCGAGGCCTCGCCTGCCAGCACGCTCCGCGCGGTCGCGGAGCGCCTACGGGGGGTGAGCCATCCCAGAGCGGCCATGACGCGAGCATAGCCACTGTGTTCGGGAGTTCCCGAACCGCCGGGAAACGGAGCGGTTAACTCTTCGGGCGCCGCGGCGCGGCGCGGGACAATGAGGACATGAGTCCTTTGCTGCGCCGTAAGGAAAAGAAGCGTCCCGGGGAGCGGATGGTCACGCTCATCGGGAAGCCGGGGTGCCATCTGTGCGACGACGCCCAGGAGGTCATCGAATCGATCTGCGCCGAGACGGGCGCGCAGTGGGAGAAGAAGGACATCTCGCAGGACGAGGAGCTCTACCGGCTGCACTGGGAGCAGATTCCGGTGGTGCTGATCGACGGCGAGCAGCACACCTTCTGGAGGGTGAACCCCGACCGGCTGCGACGGGCATTGGGATCCTGACCGCTCCGACGGTTACCATCGTGGGCGATTTATGGGGACTCGGGGGCGTATTGATGAGGAGTGTGTACCGCTTTGCCCCCCTCCGGATTTGAACGGGTTCGGCCCGTTCCCGGTTCCCGTCTTCCCTGCCCGACCCGCGTGACCCCGGTCACTTTGCTCGGACAAAGCGGACACAATCTTTGTGCACGCGTTCACAAAGACATAGCCTGCATTCGACGGGGCGGTCCTGGGACAAGTGGCCGCCTGCAGCCCCGCTCATCCCGCAGGAGCATCGTGGCAACTGGCCGAACTCACCGACCGGCGACCCGCAGCCGAGGTATTCCCGAGGCCACTGTCGCCCGGCTTCCGCTGTACCTGCGCGCCCTCACCGCGCTCTCCGAGCGATCGGTGCCCACGGTGTCCTCCGAAGAGCTCGCGACCGCCGCCGGGGTCAACTCGGCGAAGCTGCGCAAGGACTTCTCGTACCTCGGTTCCTACGGGACGCGGGGCGTCGGCTACGACGTCGAGTACCTCGTCTACCAGATCTCCCGCGAACTCGGCCTGACCCAGGACTGGCCGGTCGTCATCGTCGGCATCGGAAACCTCGGCGCCGCGCTCGCCAACTACGGCGGCTTCGCCTCCCGCGGTTTCCGCGTGGCCGCGCTGATCGACGCCGACCCCGCGATGACCGGCAAGCCGGTCGCCGGGATGCCCGTGCGGCACACCGACGACCTGGAGAAGATCATCGAGGAGGACGGCGTCTCGATCGGGGTCATCGCGACCCCGGCCGGCGCCGCGCAGCAGGTGAGCGAGCGGCTCATCGCCGCCGGGGTCACCTCCATCCTGAACTTCGCCCCGACCGTGCTGTCCGTGCCCGACGGCGTGGACGTCCGCAAGGTCGACCTGTCGATCGAGCTCCAGATCCTGGCCTTCCACGAGCAGCGCAAGGCCGGCGAGGAAGCCGCCGCCGGGGGCACGGGCGCCGTCGCCGAGGCCGGTACGGGCACGGGCACGGGCGCCGCGCCCGCCGCCGCCGTCGAGCCGCCGGCCGGCCGGGCCGCCGCGGCCGCGCGCAAGGGCGGACCCGAGGGCGACGTCCCGGCGGTGATGCCGGCATGAGTCTGCTCGTCGTGGGCCTCAGCCACCGCAGCGCGCCCGTGAGCGTCCTGGAGCGGGCCTCGCTGTCCGCCGACGCCAAGGTCAAGCTGCTGCACGACACGCTGGCCGCCGAGCCGGCGGCCGAGGCCACCGTGCTCGCCACCTGCAACCGGATCGAGCTGTACGCCGACGTGGACAAGTTCCACGCCGGTGTCGCCGAGCTGTCCACGCTGCTGGCCCAGCACAGCGGGGTCGCGCTGGAGGAGCTCACCCCGTACCTGTACGTGCACTACGAGGACCGGGCGGTGCACCACCTGTTCTCGGTGGCGTGCGGCCTGGACTCGATGGTCGTCGGCGAGGGCCAGATCCTCGGCCAGATCAAGGACGCGCTCGCACTGGGCCAGGAGCTCCACACGGCCGGCCGGCTGATCAACGACCTCTTCCAGCAGGCACTGCGCGTCGGCAAGCGGGCGCACTCCGAGACCGGGATCGACCGGGCCGGACAGTCGCTGGTGACCTTCGGGCTGGAGCAGCTCGCCGGGCCCGCGGCGCCTGTCGGGGAGTGGGCCGCGGGGAAGCGGGCCCTGGTGATCGGCGCCGGCTCGATGTCCTCGCTGGCCGCCGCGACGCTCGCCCGGGTGGGCGTCGCCGAGATCGTCGTGGCGAACCGGACCGCGGAGCGGGCGGAACGTCTCGCCGAGATTCTGGTTGCCTCGGGCACCGGTGTCGTGGCGCGGGCCGTGACGATGGGCGCCGTCACCGACGAACTGACACGTGTTGACGTGGTCGTCTCCTGTACGGGCGCGACCGGGCTGGTCCTGACCGGCGACGACGTGGCGCGCGCGGTGGAGGCCGGCCCCGCCGGGCCCACCCCCGCCCCGCCGCTCCCCGAGACCGGCGCCGCACCCCGGGTGGCCGTGGCCGTGGCCGTGGCCGACGCCGAGGTCGTGGCGCGGCTAGTCGCCGCCGCGGAGGCCGGGCGCCGGCTCGCCGACGCCGGGGCCGCGCGGACCATCGCGCCCGCCGCCGAGCCCGACGGCTGCCCCGTCGGCCTGGACGCGCCGGCCGGGGACCCCTCCCGCAGCGCCGACGGACGCTCCGCGCTGACCGGGGTCGACGCCACCTCGCTCGAACTGCACGGCACCTGGGCCGACCAGGGCGAGGCCGCCGCGCAGCGGCAGCCCCGCCGGACCGTCCGCAGCAGCGTCGACGGCACGGCCGTACGGCTCGCGCTGCTCGACCTGGCCATGCCCCGCGACATCGACGCCGCCGTGCACCGCATCCCCGGGGTGCGCCTCGTCGACATCGAGAGCCTCGCCGAGGCCTCGGCCGACGCCCCGATGGCGGCCGACGTCGACGCCGTGCGCACGATCGTCGCGGACGAGGTGGCCGCCTTCGGCGCCGCCCAGCGCGCCGCGCACATCACCCCCACCGTCGTCGCCCTGCGGGCGATGGCCGCCGAGGTCGTCGCCATGGAGGTGGCACGGCTCGACGGGCGGGTACCCGACCTCGACGAGCGGCAGCGGGCCGAGGTCACCCAGACCGTGCGCCGCGTCGTCGACAAGCTCCTCCACGCGCCGACCGTGCGCGTCAAGCAGCTCGCGAGCGAACCCGGCGGCGCCGGGTACGCCGAAGCGCTGCGCGAACTCTTCGACCTCGACCCTCAGACGGTGGAATCCGTCAGCCGGGCGGACGCGGCCGATCCGAAGAACGACGACGACCCAGGACGGGCATCATGAACACACGTCCCGACCAGCCCCTCAGGCTCGGCACGCGGCGCAGCAAGCTGGCCATGTCCCAGTCCGGGCACGTCGCCGAGGCGGTCCGGGCGATCACCGGCCGCCCGGTGGAGCTCGTGGAGATCACGACCTACGGTGACGTGTCCCGCGAGAACCTCGCCCAGATCGGCGGCACCGGGGTGTTCGTCACCGCGCTGCGCGACGCACTGGTCCGCGGCGAGGTCGACTTCGCCGTGCACTCGCTGAAGGACCTGCCGACCACCCAGCCCGACGAGCTGGTCATCGCGGCCATGCCGAAGCGGGAGGACCCGCGCGACGCGCTCGTGGCACGGGACGGCCTGACCTTCGAGCAGCTGCCCGACGGCGCCCGCGTGGGCACCGGCTCGCCGCGCCGCACGGCGCAGCTGCACGCGTACGCCCGCAGCCTGGGCAAGCGCATCGAGACCGTCGCGATCCGCGGCAACGTCGACACCCGCATCGGTTTCGTCCGCGACGGGGAGCTCGACGCGGTCGTGCTGGCCGCCGCCGGACTGAACCGGATCGGCCGTGGCGACGAGGCGACCGACCTGATGTCGGTCGACAACATGCTGCCCGCGCCCGGCCAGGGTGCCCTGGCCGTGGAGTGCCTCGCGTCCGACGCGGAGCTCGTCGCCGCGCTCGGTGAGCTCGACGACCCGCACACCCGGGCCGCCGTGACCGCGGAGCGGGCCCTGCTCGCCGCCCTGGAGGCCGGCTGCAGCGCCCCCGTGGGCGCGCTCGCCGACCTTCTGGCCGACGGGGAGATTGTCAATGAAATGCGCCTGCGCGGTGTCGTCGGAACCCTCGACGGAACCACGCTGGTGCAGCTGTCCACCACCGGTCCCGTGCCCCAGTCGTACGACGAGGCCATGGCGCTCGGCCGCGAACTCGCGGACGAGATGCTGGCCAAGGGCGCGGCCGGTCTGATGGGGGAGCGATCCCTTTGAACCCCTCAAGCCCCACCACCTCCGCTTTTCCGGCCGTCGCCGCGCACGGGCTGGTCACCTTCCTCGGTGCCGGCCCCGGCGACCCGGGTCTGCTGACGCTGCGCGCCGTGGAGGCGCTCGTCGCCGCGGACGTACTGATCGCCGAGCCAGAGGTGCTCGACGTCGTACGGACCCACGCGCGCGCGGGCGTCGACACGCCGCAGCTGACGGTCGCTGACGAACTGTCAGCCGCCGCCGGGGTCCCGGTGATCCGCGACGCCGCCAATCTTGTCATGGAGGCCGCGCGCTCCGGCAGGCGGGTCGTCCGTGCCGTCACCGGCGACCCGGGGCTCGACGGGAACGCCGCCTCCGAGATGCTGGCCTGCGCCCACGAGGGGATCCCCTTCGAGGTCGTGCCCGGTGTCGCCACCGCCGTCGGCGTGCCCGCCTACGCGGGTGTGCCGCTGCGCGGCGAGCGCGGCGCCGACGTCCGCTTCGTCGACGCCCGGCACGCCTCGCAGCGCTGCTGGAGCGAGGTGGGCACCAGCGAGTGCAGCGTCGTGGTCTCCGCGACCCTGGAGACCGTCTCCGCCGCCGCCGCCGAGCTGGTGTCGGCCGGCCGCAAGCCGGAGACCCCGCTGACGGTGACCGTGGGCGGCACGACGACCCGCCAGCGGACCTGGAGCGCGACCCTGGGCACCATCGCCCAGGTGTTCAAGCAGGGCAAGGTCCTCCCCTCTCCCGAGGGCGCGCGGCCCGTCATAGCCGTGGTCGGTGAGCAGGGCGCCGCCGCGCGGCGCGAGGAGCTGGCCTGGTTCGAGTCGAAGCCGCTGTTCGGCTGGCGGGTCCTCGTACCGCGCACCAAGGAGCAGGCCGCTTCGCTCTCCGACCAGCTGCGTTCGTACGGCGCGGTGCCCCACGAGGTGCCGACCATCGCCGTGGAGCCGCCGCGCACCCCGCAGCAGATGGAGCGGGCGGTCAAGGGCCTGGTCACCGGCCGCTACGAGTGGATCGCCTTCACCTCCGTCAACGCGGTCAAGGCGGTGCGGGAGAAGTTCGAGGAGTACGGGCTCGACGCGCGCGCCTTCGCGGGCATCAAGGTCGCCGCGGTCGGCGAGCAGACCGCCGCCGCGCTGGTCGAGTTCGGCGTGAAGCCGGACCTGGTGCCGAGCGGCGAGCAGTCGGCCGCCGGGCTGCTGGAGGACTGGCCGCCCTACGACCCGGTCTTCGACCCGATCGACCGCGTCTTCCTGCCGCGCGCCGACATCGCCACCGAGACCCTGGTGGCCGGGCTGATCGAGCTGGGCTGGGAGGTCGACGACGTCACGGCCTACCGGACCGTGCGCGCGTCGCCGCCGCCGGCCGACACCCGCGAGGCGATCAAGGGCGGCGGCTTCGACGCCGTGCTCTTCACCTCGTCCTCGACCGTGCGCAACCTGGTCGGCATCGCGGGCAAGCCGCACAACGTGACCGTCATCGCCTGCATCGGCCCGGCCACCGCCAAGACGGCGGAGGAGCACGGCCTGCGCGTGGACGTGCTGTCGCCGGAGCCGTCCGTCTCGAAGCTGGCGGAGGCCCTCGCCGCGTACGGCGAGGCCCGCCGCGAGGCGGCGAAGGAGGCCGGCGAGACGGTCTCCCGCCCGAGCGAACGCCGTCCGGGCGCGCGTCGCCGCCGCACGACGTGAGCGGCTTAGGCGGGGCGGCTCCGCCGCAGGACACGGGGAAGGGGCCCGGGTGCACAGCGCACCCGGGCCCCTTCCCCCGTTCCCGGGGGTAATCCGGTTGTCCGCCGGCCCCCGTCGGGCGAGGATCGCCGCCGGACGAGGGGGGACGGATGGCGGAGCGGGACGGGCTGTCGGGGCTGTGCGCGGCGGTCGCGGCGTACGCGGTGGAGACCGTCGAGGAGCTGGTCGCGGCCGGGGCGGACCCGGACCGGGTGCTGCTGCGGGCCGTCGAGGGGGGCTCCCCTGCGGTGGTGTCGGCGCTGCTGGACGAGCGTTCCGCGCCGCTGCCGGAGGCGGAGCGCGACCGGCTGCTGGTCGCGGCCCGCTGGTGGTACGAGCGGGGCGCGGAGGGCGAGCTGCGGCGGCTGACGGGGGCGGCGGGGCCGGCGGACGTCCGGTGGGTGCGGGACGGCGCGGCCGACCGCGTCGAGGAGGTCACCCTCGGCGGGCGGACCGTCCGGGCCGGGCACGGAGCCGTCCTGACCCAGCTGGAGTGGCGGTACCGGATCCTGGCCCCGGTCGGGGAGCTGATGGCCCGCGCGGTGCGGCACGAGGACGGTGCGGAGGACGAGGAGCACGTCGACCGGTCGGCAGCCTGCTGGGTGCTGCTGTCGCGGCAGAGCGCGGAGACGTGGCGGGAGGTGGTGGCCTTCCACCGGCACCCCTCGCCCGCGCACCGGGCGTTCGTCGCCGATTTCCTGGGCCTGGGCAGGCTGATGTCCGGCGTCACGGACCACGCCCCCTGGTACGAGAAGCGGCGTGCCGAGCTGCTTCCCGGCTGGGCCGACACGGAACGGGACGCCGGGGTACTGGCGAGGGTGCTCCGGCTGGTGACCGAGGAGGACCTCCCGGAGGCTCGGGAGTTCGGGCTGCGGTACGCGGGGCATCCGGACCCCCGGGTGCGGAGCCGGGTGCCGTGGATGTTCGACCGGCCGCTGGACCCGGAGACGGCACGGGCGGTGTGCGACCTCGGGCGGGACCCCGACGCGGGGGTACGGGCGGAGGCGGCCGGGGTGCTGGGCGGGGAGGAGCTGGGGGAGCCGGACAGGGCGGTACTGCTCGCCCTGCTCCGGGACGCGGACCCGCGTGTCCGGCACCGGGCCGTGCGGGCCACCGCCCGCGGCTCCGACTGCTCGCCGGAGGTCACGGAGGCGCTGGCGGAGCTCCTCGACGCGGACGAGCAGGACGTCCGGCTCAGCGCCGCCTACGGACTGGCCGTCCGGGACGACCCCCGGACGGCGGAGGCCTACGCCCGGGTGGGCCCACTGGGCCCGGAGTTCGAACACGACACCCGGCCGGACGGCCTGCGGCGCTGGCGCCTCAGGAACGAACCCAACGGGTGAGGCTGCCCCAGGCGGCGGGGGCCAGGGTGAGCGTCGGCCCGTCGGCGACCTTGGAGTCGCGGATGTGGACGGTGTCGGCGCAGGGGCAGGTGGCGACCTCGACGCAGGCGCCGCCTTCGTCACCGCTGTAGGAGGACTTCCGCCAGGAGACGGCGACTTCAAGGCACTGGCCGCCTTGGTCGCTGCTGTAGCTGGACTTGAACCACTTCAGTGGGGTGCTCATGCCTCTCCTAGCAGCCGGTCCAACAGGCCCTTCGTCTCAGCGAAGTTGAGGGCCTGTGACCGCAGCATCGCATACTTCTGGGAGAGGATGCTGACCTCATTCGGGTCGCGCACGAGCACACTGCCGCGCTGCGTTTCCGAGTAGGCGAGCCGCTGGTAGTCAGGGGTTTCGAGCAGGGTGAACGGGCCTGAGAGACCGGCGTGGGTCTCCATGCGCATGGGGAGGACCTGGAGAGAGATGCCGGGGGAGTCGGCACAGCTGCGAAGGTGATGCAGCTGCTCCCTCCACACGGCGTCGCCGCCGAGCCGGTCGTGCAGGACGGGCTCCCACATGACGAAGCTGAGCGTTGGCGGTGTGGGGCGGTGCAGGATCCTCTGGCGCTTCATCCGAAGGGAGGTCTGCAGCTCTATCTTCTCCTCGCCGAGGTACGGGACGTGGCATCCGAACACCGCACGGGCGTACTCCTCCGTCTGGAGCAGGCCAGGAATGATCAGCGTGTCGTACCAGGACAGGGCCAGGGCCTCCCGTTCCCGCTCCATGTACTCCTCCGCCCAGGCGGGGACCATGTCGACCTCCGGCATCCTGTTCGCCGCGACCGCCAGGAGGCCGGGCAGGCCGAGGACCCGGTCCATCTTTTCGGCGACGTTGGGCATGAGGACCCGCCTGCCCTGCTCGATGGAGGCGACCGTCTCTTCGTCCATGTGCAGCGCTTCGGCGAGGGTGCGCTGCGTCATTCCTTTGGCGACTCGGGCGGCGCCGACCTGCGCGCCGACCATCTTCATCGCGGTTTCGTTGGGCCGGGGCCTCTTGCGTGGTGGCATGCCTGTGAACTCCCCGAGTGCGCACGAGAGATACCGGTACCAACCCGTACTCATGAAGGAGTACGGGTTACCGGTCTCGCCCACGCTAGTCACGCACCGCGACGATCGCCCCGTGAACGTGGAAATCCATCCGGCCCTGCTGCGCGAGCGGTACTTCCCCCGCAGCCCCCGATCCGTCCGCCCCGCCAGGGAGTTCACGGCGGAGACGCTTCACGCGTGGGGTGTCACATGTCGTCGGGACGACCTGTTGCTCTGCGTGAGCGAGCTGGCCACCAACGCCCTGCTGCACGGCGTCCCGCCCGGCCGGTACTACCGGGTGCGGCTGATGCTCTTCGACGGGGCCGTCCGGGCGGAAGTGCACGACAGCGGGGGCGGGCGGCCCCGGATCGCGGACCGGGATCCGGGGGCCGAGGGCGGGCGGGGGCTGCTGCTGGTGGCGGGGGTCGCGGACCGGTGGGGGGTGACGCCGAGGATGCCCGGCAAGGCGGTGTGGTGCGAGTTCGGGGTGCGGACGGCGGGCCCCTAGGCTTGGGGGGACTGCTGTCGATGCTCGAAGAGGCGACTGAGAATGAGCGCGTACGGATCCTTCCCCGGCTCCCGGCCCCGCCGGCTGCGCACCACCCCGGCCATGCGGCGGATGGTCGCGGAGTACCGGCTGCACCCCTCGGACCTGATCCTCCCGGCGTTCGTCCGGGAAGGCATCACCGAGCCGCTGCCGATCTCGGCGATGCCGGGCGTGGTCCAGCACAGCCGGGACACGCTGCGGAAGGCCGCCGTGGAGGCGGTCGAGGCGGGCGTCTCGGGGATCATGCTCTTCGGCGTCCCGGCCGACGAGAACAAGGACGCGCTCGGCACGGCGGGCACCGAGCCCGACGGCATCCTCCAGGTCGCGATCCGCGACGTGAAGGCCGAGGTCGGCGACGACCTCGTCATCATGTCCGACCTGTGCCTGGACGAGTACACCGACCACGGCCACTGCGGTGTCCTGGACGAGCACGGCCGCGTCGACAACGACGCCACGCTGGAGCGGTACGCGGAGATGGCGCAGGTCCAGGCCGACGCGGGCGTCCACGTGGTGGGCCCCAGCGGCATGATGGACGGCCAGGTCGGCGTCGTCCGCGACGCCCTCGACGAGACGGGCCACGAGGACGTCTCGATCCTCGCCTACACCGCGAAGTACTCCTCCGCCTTCTACGGTCCCTTCCGCGAGGCCGTCGCCTCCTCCCTCCAGGGCGACCGCAAGACGTACCAGCAGGACCCGGCCAACGCCCGCGAGTCCCTGCGGGAGCTGGCGCTGGACCTGGAGGAGGGCGCCGACATGGTCATGGTCAAGCCCGCCGGCCCGTACCTGGACATCCTCCACCGGGTCGCGGAGGCCGTGGACGTGCCGGTGGCGGCGTACCAGATCAGCGGCGAGTACGCGATGGTCGAGGCAGCCGCCGAGAAGGGCTGGATCGAGCGGGACCGGGCGATCCTGGAGACCCTCCTCGGCATCAAGCGGGCGGGCGCCGACACGATCCTCACCTACTGGGCGACCGAGGTCGCGGGCTGGCTGCGCGAGACCCGCTGAGTGCGCTGAGTGCGGTGCGCGGGCCGGGATGAGTACGGACACTCATGCCGGCCCGGCGCCGTCCGGCTTGAGTGGGGGCATGGACACCACCGCCCCCGCCGAGCGCGACCGCCGCGCGTACGTCGCGCCGCTCGTCTCCACCCTGCTGACGCTGCCCGCCGCCGCCGTCACCCTGTTCTTCGCGGGGCTCTCCCCGATGGCCTGCGACTCCTGCGAGGACGCGGCCTCGGACCGCTTCGACGCGAGCTTCGGGCCCGCGTGGACGGTGTTCACGGGCGGGCTGGTCCTCGTACTGCTCCTGCTCGTGGCCTGCTGGGCGCTGCCCTGGAACCACGGCAACCGGGCGCGGCGCCTCGCGCTGGCGCTGGCGGCGCCGGGGGCCGTGGTGCTGAACGTGATCGTCTTCGCCGCCATGGTCGACTGGCCCTAGCGGGGCGGGAGGAGCAGGCTGGGGGGAGAGGCGCACGGCACTGTGGAGGTGATCCGCCATGCCCACACTCGCAGGCTGGCACGTCGAGATGGAGTTCACCGAAGACGGCCACCGCACGAACGC
This sequence comes from Streptomyces sp. NPDC031479, assembly GCF_055581065.1. Lineage (NCBI taxonomy): Bacteria > Bacillati > Actinomycetota > Actinomycetes > Kitasatosporales > Streptomycetaceae > Streptomyces > Streptomyces sp. NPDC031479. The sequence goes on along the minus strand of NZ_JBVIKC010000022.1, from coordinate 102,983 downwards.
GGCGGCCCTGCTGAGGCTCGCCGACGGTTCCGAGGTCAGGGCGCGCGGCTATGCGATGCGGCACCCGTCCGACCCGGAGCAGTTGCGGGTCGGTGAGGAGATCGCCGGGGCGCGGGCCCTGATGGACCTCGCGGGCCAGCTGCTCCAGAAGGCCCACGGGGAGATCGACGAGGCCACGGGACGGCATTCCTACCCGCTGACGGCCTGACCGCTGCGGTCCGGGCCCGTGCTGACCCCCGTCCGGCACGAGCCCGGTGGCGCGAGCGCCCCCGCTCAGCGGGTGCGGCGCCGGAAGAGGACGCCCGCCACGGTGACGGCCAGGGCGGTGATCGCCGCGCACCATGCGAGGGCGGTCCAGGGGGCGTTGCCCGCCGGGCGGTCCAGGAGGAGGGCGCGCAGCGATTCGATCACCGGGGTCAGCGGCTGGTGGCCGGCGAAGCCGTGCAGCCAGGACGGCATGGTGTCGATGGGGACGAAGGCGCTGGACGGGTAGGGGAGGAACATCATCAGGAAGGTGAACCCGCCCGCGGCTTCAGGGGACTTGGCGAGCAGGCCGAGCGTCGCGGCCAGCCAGGAGATCGCGGTGATGTACGCGACGAGGAGCCCGGCGGCGGCGAGGTAGGCGGGCGCCGAAGCCCGGGGGCGGAAGCCGATGGCGAGGGCGACGGCCAGGACGAGGGTCGTCGAGACGAGGTTGCGGACGACCGATGCCGTGACGTGTCCGGCCAGGACGGGGACGCCGCCCACGTCCAGGGAGCGGAGGCGGTCGACGATGCCGTTCTTCATGTCGTCGGCCACGCTCACGGCGGTGCTCGCCGCGCCGAAGCCCGCGCACAGGAGCATGGCGCCGGGGACCACGTACGTCACGTACGCCGTCCCGGTGTCGATGGCGCCGCCGAAGAAGTACACGAAGATCAGCATCAGCATGACGGGGAGCATCAGGGCGGCGATCAGCGCGTCGGGGCTGCGCCGGCTGATGCGCAGGCTGCGCCCGGCCATGGTGAGGGCGGCGGTACCGGTCATCGGGGGGCTCCCGTCAGGGCGAGGAAGACGTCGTCGAGGGTGGCGGTGCGGAGCGTGAAGCGCTCGACGCCGGTGCGGTCGGGGTCGAGTTCGTCGAGCAGGGCCCGGACGTGGGCGGCGGTGCCGTCGGTGGGCAGGCCCAGGGTCAGTGCGTCGGGGTCGTGGTGGACGGCGCGGGCAGTGAGGGCCTCGTAGGCGCCCCGGCTGGTCAGGGTGAGGTCGAGGCGGTGTCCGGCGACGCGGGCCTTCAGTTCGGCGGGGGTGCCCTCGGCGGTGACGCGGCCGGAGTCGAGGACGGTGACGCGGTCGGCGAGCCGGTCGGCCTCCTCCAGGTACTGGGTGGTGAGCAGGACGGTGGTGCCGTCGGAGCGCAGTTCCCGTACGAGGTCCCAGAGTTCCGCGCGGCTGCGCGGATCGAGGCCGGTCGTGGGCTCGTCCAGGAACAGCACGGCGGGCTTGCCGACGAGGCTCGCCGCGAGGTCCAGGCGCCGTCGCATCCCGCCCGAGTAGGTCTTGGTGAGGCGGTCGGCGGCCTCGGACAGGCCGAAGCGGTCGAGGAGTTCACCGGCGCGGGCGCGGGCGTCGCGGGCGGACAGCCCGGTGAGCCTGCCGGTCATGCGCAGGGTCTCGGCGCCGGTCTGGAGGTCGTCGAGGGCCGCGAACTGGCCGGTGAGGCTGATGCGTTCCCGTACGAGGGCCCGCGCGCCGGTGATGTCGTGCCCGGCCACGCGGGCGGTCCCGGAGTCGGGCGCGGTGAGGGTGGCGAGGACCCGGACGGTGGTGGTCTTCCCGGCGCCGTTGGGGCCGAGGAGGGCGAGGACGGAGCCGCGCGGGACGGAGAGGTCGAGGCCGTCGAGGACGCACAGGTCCCCGTAGGACTTGGTGAGGCCGGTGGCGTGGATGCCGAGGGCGTGCGGGGTCATGAGGGATGGAGCTCCCTTCTGCGTATGGCTTACGCTCTTCTGCGTAAGTAATACACAGAACTAGGATGGGGGTCAATCGAGGAGTGGGCGGTCATGGCGGACGAGGACAGCGGGACCGGGCTCCCGGCGAGCCTGGAAATGGCCTGGGGCCTGCGCGAACGCCCCGGCAAGGGGCCGCGCCCCACCCTCACGCTGCCCCGGATCGTGGAGGCGGCCGTCGCGCTCGCCGCCACGGAGGGCATGGACGCCGTGTCGATGGGCCGGGTCGCCAAGGAGCTGGGCGCCTCGACGATGTCCCTCTACCGCTACGTCGCCGCCAAGGAGGAGCTGTACGTCCTCATGGCGGACGCGGGGGTCGGCACCCCGCCGCCGCTGCCGCCCGGGGCGCAGGGCCTGGGCTGGCGCGAGCTGCTGACGCAGTGGGCGTACGCGCAGCGGGCCGTACTGATGGCCAACTCCTGGATCCTGCGCATCCCGATCACGGCCCCGCCGGCCACCCCGAACCAGCTCGCCTGGATGGACCGGGGGCTCGCCGCGATGGCCGGCACGGGCCTGGAGGAGGGCGAGAAGCTCTCCACGATCATCCTGATCGGGGGCCTGGTGCGGAACGAGGCCACGATGGCCGCCGACATGATCGACGCCATCGTGAAGTCCGGAGTCACCCCGCAGCAGGCCCTGGACCGGTACGTCCGCACCCTGCGGCTGCTCGCCGGCCCGGACGCGCACCCTGCCGTGACGCGGCTGCTGGACTCGGACGCCTTCAGCGGCTCCGGCGAGCCGGACTTCCAGTTCCGCTTCGGGCTGGAGCGGATCCTGGACGGGCTCGCGCCGCTGGTCGCGGGGCGGGCGGGGACGGGCTGACGGGTGCACCCTGGAAAGCAGCGGCCTCGGAGGTGATCGCCATGAAGGATGCCGTCGGATGGCATGTGGACGTGGAGTTCCAGGAGGACAGCAAGCGCACCCGCGCCGCCGCCCTCGTCCGGCTACCGGACGGGAGCGAGCTGCGCTCGCACGGCTATTCCAGCCGTCACCCCAGTGACGGCAATCAGCCCAGGGTGGGCGAGGAGATCGCGGCAGCCCGTGCGCTCAACGATCTCAAGGAGCAACTGCTCACCAAGGCGCACGACGAGATCGACGGTGCGTCGGGGCGCACGTCCTACCCGATCGAGCGCTGACCGGTCCCGGAGGGAAGGGGCCGGCACGGCGGCCCGGACGTGAGGACGTCCGGGCAGCCGTCCGTGGGCGGGGCCGTCAGTCGCCCCCGCCGCCCCCGCAGGACGAGTCGCCGCCGCAGCCGTAGAAGGAGCCCGCGTCGCCCTTCGAACGGCGGCTCTTGCTCGGGCGTCCGCGCTCGCGCCAGATGGTGAAGCCCACCCACGCGAGGCCGAACCCAATGATGATCAAGTAAGACATGGTTCCCCCGGTTCCCCCTGGTTGCCGCGTCCCGCCATTGTCGTGGGTGCGGGGAACTCCCCCGCACCCACGGGTGTTTCACGGTCCGGCGGGCCGAGGCCCCGGGGGCGGGGGTCAGGCCGGCTGCTCCGGCATGTTGGCCGTGATGACCGAGAACGCTCCGCCCTGCGGGTCGGCGAGGACGGCCATCCGGCCGACCGCCATGTCGAAGGCCGGGGCGAGGACGCTGCCGCCGGCGCGGACGGCGGCGGCCTGGACCTCGTCGACGCTGTCCACGTGGAAGTAGGCCTGCCAGTGCGGCGGTACGCCCGGCGGGAGCTGGGTCAGGTCCATCATCCCGCCGACCGCGCGCCCGTCGACCTGGAACTCGATGTAGCCCTCGGCGCCCGGGATCTCGGAGCGGTGCGTGGTGACGGGCAGGATGGAGGAGTAGAACGCGGAGGCGGCCGGGAGGTCGGCGGTGGTCAGCTCGTTCCAGATGAGCGCGCCGTGCTCGTTGACGATGCCCGCGCCGTCGAAGGTGCCGGGCTGCCACAGGCCGACGACGGCCCCGGTCGGGTCGGTGATCACGGCCATCCGGCCGAGGTCCATGACGTCCATCGGGCCCATCATGACCGTGCCGCCGGCGTCGGTGACGGACTTGACGGTGCCGTCGATGTTGTCGGTGGACAGGTACGTGGTCCACACCGTCGGGGGCAGCGGGTCGGAGACGGTGCCGTCCGGGTTCATCGCCTTCATGATCCCGGCGACCGGCTTGCCCTTGAGGGTGCAGACGGCGTATCCGCCGGTCTCGGCCGGTCCGACCTCGCCCTGCCAGCCCAGGAGGTCGCAGTAGAAGTCGATGGCCGCCTGCTGGTCGGGGACCATCAGGTCGATCCAGCACGGGGTGCCGGGCTTGTAGGGGCCGTTCATGTCGGGCACGGATGCCTCCGGGTGGCGCTCGGGGGGAAGGACGGGCCGACCCCTACCCGGCTCCCGCGGCGGAAATCGGGCCGAACGGGTGAACGGGCCGCGCCCGGTGGTACAGGGCCCCACTCGCTCACTCACTCACTCGCCCGGCCGGGGTGCCGCGGGGGCCCGGACCAGGGCCGCCAGCCGGTGTGCGGCCTCGTCCAGTTCGCGCCGGGTGGCGAAGGGGACGACCGCCGCCCTGGTGGGGACGCGTACGCCGCCGGTGAGGGCGATCCGGGTGGCGGCCGGATCGGCGGCGGGGGCGGCGGCGAGGCCGACGATCAGGAAGCGGCTCTGCAGCCAGCACCAGCCGGGGCGGGAGAAGCCCCGCAGGTGGGCGCGGAAGCCGTACCGGCCGCGGGCCAGCGCCTCGAAGCGGCCGCCGTCGGCATCGGCGTCGGCGCGCACGACGCGGACGCGGTGGAAGTCGGGGAGGAAGCCGAGGGCGGCCATGACCGGCCAGACCTCCTCGAAGGGGGCCTGCACCACGTGCTCGGCGACGTGCGCGCCGCGTACCGCGGCCGCCATGACGCGCAGCCGGTGCACGGGGTCGGTCCCGGGGTCGGTCCCGGGGGCGGGCGTTCCGGGGGGCGGGAGGGTTGGGTCGGTCACGCGGACCACGCCTTTCGGAAGCTGGTACGGGCCCGGTGCAGGCGGGACTTGGCGGTGCCGGCCGGGATGCGCAGGAGGGCCGCGGCGCTCTCCTCGTCCAGGCCCTCCACGTCCCGCAGGACGAGCACGGCCCGGTGTTCGGGCGTCAGGCGGGCCAGGACGTCGTCGATGTCGGCGGCGAGCTGCGGATCGCCCCCGGCCGGTACGTCGTCCAGCTCGGCGGGCCGCGCCCGCGCCGCCCGCCGGGCCACCCGTACCGCTTCCCGTACGGACACGGCCCGTACCCAGCCGTACAGGGCCTCGGGATCGCGCAGCGACCGGAGGGCGGTGAACACGGCCAGCAGCGCCTCCTGCGTGGCGTCCGGGCCGTCGGCGAGGGCGATCGGGGTGCAGATGCGGGCGATGTACGGGGTCAGGTGGTCGAGCAGCGCGTGCAGCGCGAGGGTGTCCCCGGCGCGGGCCGCGCGGGCCAGCGCGACCCCGCGTTCGCGGTCGGCGGGGTTCACCTGGCGCGGGCCAGCCGGGCCGCCGCCCAGCCGAAGCCGAGGCAGGCGGGCGTGTACAGGGCGAGGTTGAGGGCGTGGAAGGGGCTGCCGGGCGGGCTGGGCAGGATCCCGGCGGCCCAGCCGAGGCCCGCGAGGCCCCGTACGGCGAGCCCGGCGGCGACGGCCGCGGTCACGGTCCGGGTGGTCCGCCCGCCGCGCCCGTGCGCGTGGGCCAGGACCCCCGTCCCGGCGGTCAGCGTGAGCGCGGCCAGGGGCAGGACGACGGGCGGCCCGAAGGACACCTCGGTGCCGAGCACGGCCAGCGACAGGGTCCGCTCGTCGGGGGCGGGCCAGGTGGCTCCGGTCGCCCAGTACAGGTGCGCCAGTCCGTCGGCGGCCAGCAGCCCGGCCACCGCGACGCCCGCCCGGCGCCGCGATCGGTCCTCGTCCATGGTGTTCCCCCTCGGTGAGCCGGTTGCCGACACACCGAAGAGGCGGCGACCCGGGGGAACGTTCCCTGTGACCCGCGTCACGGGGAAGGCTACTCGTTGACCAGGACCGGGATCGAGAGGACCGCGGCGGCCGGGGTGCCGGTGAGGTGGTCGGCGGGGACGGTGAAGTCGATGCCGTCTCCGGCCGCGCGCGGGCCGGTGTGGGGCGCTCCGGCATGCGCCTCCTCGCCCTCCTCCTCGTGGTGGAAGGTGCCGGTGCCGAGCAGGCGGCCCTCCGCGTCGTAGTACGCGGCGGTGATCTCCAGGGCCAGGGTGTCGCTGACGTCGGAGCCGATGGCGATGTGCCCGGTGACGGACGGCGTGCCGGGGGTGAGGCGCAGGCCGGTCAGCTGCACGCGATCCGTGAACGGTCCCTGCTGGACGCGGACCTCGCCCGCCGTGGGCGCCGGGGTGAGGACGGCGGCCGGGGAGGGCGCGCTGCGGGGGGCGGGCAGGGCCACCGGGGAGGCGGCGGTGGCCGGGGCCTCGGCGGCGGCCGGAGCCCCGGCGCCGGAGCAGCCCGTGACGAGCGCGAACAGGGCGGCGGCGGCCGTGGCGGCGGCCGCGGCGCGGGGGAGGTACGTCATCGGAAGTGCTCCTGGGAGGCCGGGAAGGGGCCGGCCACCAGGACGGCGGCCGGGGCCCGCCGGGGAGGCCGGGACGGGGCCGGGAACGACGGCGGCCGGGGCCGGGGGAGTGCGCCCCCGGCCCCGGCCGCCCGGGGATCAGTGCTGCTGCGGGGAGCGGCCGAACAGCGAGCGGTACAGCTTGCCGTACAGCTCGGTGTTGATCTGGCTCGTGGCGAAGGCGTTGCCGTTCGGGCCGTAGGCGAAGATCGGCACGTCGGCGCCGGTGTGGTTGCCCGACAGGTAGGTCAGCCACAGGCTCGCCTCGGGGCTGCCGTCCTTCACGTCCGCCGGGTCGTCGGGCGTACGGAAGGTGGCCGGACCGAAGTTCTTCGCGTCACCGGAGCCCGCGCCGTTGACGATGCCGCTGGAGCGGACCGGGTCCTTGGCGCCCGAGGCGGCACGCGAGGGGACGCTGTTGTTGGCCGTGTTGCCGGCGTCCGTGTTGGCCGGGGGCGCGACGGCCTCGGCGTTGGTGTAGCTGCCCTTTTCGATGATGTTGAAGCCGGCGCACTCGTGGTCCGCCGTGACGACCACGAGGGTGTGACCGTCCTTCTTCGCGAACTCGTAGGCGGCCTTCACCGCGTCGTCGAAGGCCTTGACCTCGGCGAGGGTCTGCGCGGCGTCGTTCGCGTGCGAACGCTTGTCGATCTGGGCGCCCTCGACCTGGAGGTAGAAGCCCTTCTTCGACTTGCCGCGGTCGTACGAGCCGCCCTGCTTGCGGTCGTTCAGGAGCTGGATCGACTTGCGGGTCATGTCCGCGAGCGAGGGCTCCTGCTTCTGCGGGGCGCCGGCCGGCAGGGCGGCCTTGTTCTGCTCCACCGTCAGGTTGCCGCGGTTGAACAGGCCGATGACCTTCTTGCCGCCCGCCTTGTCCAGGTCGGACTTGGTGGCGACCTTCTGGCTGGCGGCCGTCTGCGCGGGCAGCGCCGGGTCGCCGAAGCTGCCGAGCACCTGGTAGCCCTGGGCCTGGAGGGCCTTCTGGTCGTCCGGCTCGAAGCGGGCGAGCCCGCCGCCGAGGATGACGTCGGCGGTGCCGTTGCGGGCGATCTGCTCGGCGATCGGCGTGATCAGCGTCTTGTCCGCCGGGGCCTGCTCGTAGCTGCCGTCGTCCTTCTTCGGGAGGCAGGCGGCGTCCGAGTAGGCCGGGCCCTGGCAGCCGCGCAGCAGCGCGTGGCTGAACTGGGCGGCGGGGGTGGCGTCGGTGATCTCGGCGGTGGAGACGTTGCCGGTGGCGAAGCCGGCCGCGTGGGCCTGCTCCATCAGCGTGGCGACCTTCTTCTCGTACGCGTCCACGCCGATGGCCGCGTTGTAGGTCTTCACGCCGGAGGCCCAGGCGGTCGCGGAGCTGGCCGAGTCGGTGACCAGGGCCGGCTTCGCGCTGTTCTTCTCGACGGCGTAGGTGGCGACCGCGCCCGTGTTCGGGAGGGTCTCCATGGTGAGCTTGCCGGCGGCGCCCGCGTAACGGTCGCGCGCGGCCGTCACGTGGGTGCGGCCCATTCCGTCACCGAGCAGGTAGATGACGTTCCGGACGTCCTGGTGCGAGTCGCTCTGCTGGGGCGCGGAGTTCGCGGTGACGGCGGTGCCGGCGGCCACGGCGCTGGCCAGGGCCAGGACGGTGAGCGTCTTCAACGGTCTGCGGCGCATGTGCGGGAGATCCCCCTCGGGTGTTCGGCACGATCGGGCCGACCGTAGGAGGGCCGCGTGAACGGGACACCACCACCGGGTATTGCCCGGCCGAACGCGGAAAGCATGACAGGACACGGTCACGCGAAGGCCGTTCGGGGTGGCGCCGGCCACCTACTGCCAGAAGATCTCCTCCACCACGATCTGCGGCTCGGCCACACGGGGCAGGAAGGTGAACCGGATCCACCCGCGGTTGCTGTCGAAGTACGCGATGTGCGGGCCGCGGGGGACGGTGGAGCGCGGCTCGTCGGGCAGGCCGATCCGGTACTTCTCGGCGTCCTGGGTGTAGTCCACCGCCCACGGCGGCCCCGTGAACTCCTCGCTCACTCGCCCGGCTCCAGGGCACGCAGCCGGTGGCGGATGCGGGAAGCCGCGTCGAGGAGGCCGTGGGCCGTGCCGACGTCCATGGCGTCGGCGGCCCTGGCTTCCAGGTCGGCGACGTGCCGGTCGAGCTCGGGGTCGCGCGCGAGGGCGTACTCGCCCCACCAGCGGGCCATGAACGCCGGGACCGGACCGATGTCATAGGCATCGCAGATGGGCCTTCGGCGTGTACTCCGGCATCGGCGGTACGGATCCACCGGGCGCAGGCGTCGCGGTCGTCATTCCCGGCTCCTCCTCGGATCGGACGCCTTCCACGAGGGAGCGCGACGGCCCCCGGCGCGGGGTGGTCGCGCCGGGGGCCGTCGGGTGGTGCGTCAGAGCTTCTCGGGGGTGCGGATGCCCAGGAGGGACATGCCCTTCGAGAGGGTGCGGGCGGTCAGCTCGCACAGGAACAGGCGGTTCTCGCCGACGACGAGCTCGGGCTCCGGCTTGATGACCGGGCACTCCGAGTAGAACGTCGTGAACAGCGAGGACAGCTGGTAGAGGTACGCGGCCAGCTTGTGCGGGGCGTACTCCGCCGCGGCCTCCTCGACCAGCGCGCCGAAGCCGTCCAGGTGCAGGCCCAGCGCACGCTCGGCCGGAGCCAGCTCCAGCTCCGGGTGGGCGACCGGGCCGCGGTCGCCCGCCTTGCGCAGGATGGACCGGATCCGGGCGTACGCGTACTGGAGGTACACGGACGTGTCACCGGTCAGCGACACCATCTGGTCCAGGTCGAACTTGTAGTCGCGCGCCGCCGAGGTGGAGAGGTCCGCGTACTTGACCGCGCCGATGCCGACCTGGAGACCGTTCTCCACGATCTCCTCCTCGGTCAGCAGCCCGCGCTCCTCGTCCTTCTCCCGGACCACCGAAGTCGCCCGCTCGACGGCCTCGTCGAGGAGGTCCACCAGCCTCACCGTCTCGCCCTCACGCGTCTTGAACGGCTTGCCGTCCTTGCCGAGGACCGTGCCGAAGGCCAGCTGGACGGCCTTGACCTCGTCGTTCAGCCAGCCGGCCCGGCGGGCCGTCTCGAAGACCATCTTGAAGTGGAGCGACTGGCGCGCGTCCACGACGTAGATGAGCGTGTCCGCCTTCAGGTTGCCCACCCGGTCGCGGATCGCCGAGAGGTCGGTGGCCGCGTAGCCGAAACCGCCGTCGGACTTCTGCACGATCAGCGGGGTCGGGTTGCCGTCCGGACCCTTGTACTCGTCGAAGAACACGCACAGCGCGCCGTTGGAGCGGACGGCGACGCCCGAGTCCTCCAGCAGCTTGCAGGTCTCCGCGAGCATGTCGTTGTAACCGGACTCGCCGACCACGTCCGGGTCCTGGATGTCCATGTCCAGCTTGTTGAAGACGGAGTAGAAGTAGATCTTCGACTCGTCCACGAACCGCTGCCACAGGGCCAGCGTCTCCGGCTCGCCCGCCTGGAGGTCCACCACCCGCGCCCGCGCCCGCGTCTTGAACTCCTCGTCGGAGTCGAAGAGCGCGCGCGAGGCCTTGTAGAGGCGGTTGAGGTTGGACATGGCCTCCTCGCCGGAGACCTCCTCGTCCGACTTGTGGTCCAGCTCGTGCGGGTGCTCCAGCAGGTACTGGATGAGCATGCCGAACTGGGTGCCCCAGTCGCCGATGTGGTGACGCCGCACCACCGTCTCGCCCGTGAACTCCAGGATCTCCACCATCGCCGCGCCGATCACGGCGGAGCGCAGGTGCCCGACGTGCATCTCCTTGGCGACGTTCGGCTGCGCGTAGTCGATCACCGTGGTGCCGGCGGACGGCGACAGCGGCACGCCGAGGCGGTCGTCGGCGGCGCGGGCCGCCAGGGTCTCGATGATCGCCCGGTCGGTGATCGTGATGTTGAGGAAGCCGGGGCCGGAGACCTCGATGTCCCGGATCAGGTCACCCGTCGGGATGCCCTCGACCACGGTCGTCGCCAGCTCGCGCGGGTTGGCCTTGGCCTTCTTCGCGAGCGCCAGGATGCCGTTGGCCTGGAAGTCGGCCCGGTCGCTTCGTCGCAGCAGCGGGTCGGTCGCACCGGCCTCCGGCAGGGCGGAGGCGAGGGCGTCCGCGACGCGCTGTTCGACGGAGGAAGCGAGGGAAGGGACCGAGGCCATGAGCTGCCGTTCCTGTGAGTCGGTTGATGCCCGTCGAGTATCCCACGGTGCACCTGTCCACATCCCGGGATTTGTCCGCGGCGACGGCCGGTCCCGGCGGGGAGGCGGAGGAGAGGGGGAGGGGGGAGATGACGGCGTATCTTTCCCGGTTTGCCCGGCAAAGCCCCCACCCGCCGGATAGGCTCCGCCCGATTTGACGGTCCGGTCGAAGGGTGGGGACATGACGGAGATGTCGTCGGGCGGCACCTACGTGAACCTGTCGGACGAGAACCTGCGGACGTACTACGAGACCTCCGACGGACGGATGGTGGAAACGGTCGTCCTCGGCGTGGACCCGACCCTCCACGTCCCGCTCGCCGTGTCGGTGGGGACCGGCGGCCCGGAGCACATGGACGCGAGCCGGCTGCACGGCCTGCGGCGGGGCGGACGGATGGTCCTCGCCGACCGGGTCGGCGGCAGGGCCGTCCTCGCCGCCGTCCTGGAGATCGCCGAGGCGGTACGGGCCGTCGCGGCCGCCGCCCGGCGGCCGGCCGTGGCCGCCGCCACGTCCTCCTCCTCGATGGAGGACGCCGACACCGAGGAGCCGAGGACCAACCGCTGGGAGGACTCCGACGACGAAGGGCCCGCACCCGTACCCGTACAGCGGCAGACCGGGCGGACCGCGCCCGCCGCCCCCCAGCAGGCACAGCGGCAGCAGGTGCCCGACGGGCCCACCGCGGAAGAGATCGCCGCGCGCATGGCGCAGGGGCGACGGTTCACCACACCGCGCGGGCGGGCCTGCTACTTCAGCGACCAGGGCGACAGCGCCGTACGCCACTTCCTGGAGTACCAGCGCTCCCGCAAGGAACAGACCGCGGTCTTCTTCGCCAACGTCCGGCGCTACACCCCGCTGGAGTACCTGCAGACCCTCCTGGCGGCGTGCGACGCGGCGATCGACCTCTACACGGCGCGCACCGTGGCCTACGGGAAGAACTGCCAGGTCCAGGACGCCGACGGCCGCCAGTGGACCATCGGCATGACGCGCGACGGCACCGAGCACCGGCTGACCCACGCGCACTTCGAGAACTACCAGAACAGCTGACACGGCACGGGCCGGCCGCCACCCGGCGGCCGGCCCCACCGGTCCGCGCCGCGCAGGCAACCTCGGAGGGCCCGCTTCCGTCTGGGAGAATGGCGGCAGCCAGCATTTCGAGATAGAAGGACGTGTCGTGGCTCAGAGCAGCACCGAGACCGACTGGGTCTCCCGTTTCGCGGACGAGGTCATCGCTGAGGCGGAGCGCCGAGCACCCGGCAAAACCGTCGTCGTCGCGTCCGGACTCTCCCCCTCCGGCCCGATCCACCTGGGCAACCTCCGTGAGGTCATGACCCCGCACCTGGTCGCGGACGAGATCCGCCGCCGGGGCATCGAGGTCCGCCACCTCATCTCCTGGGACGACTACGACCGCTACCGCAAGGTCCCGGCCGGCGTCCCCGGCATCGACGAGTCCTGGGCCCAGCACATCGGCAAGCCGCTGACCTCCGTGCCCGCCCCGGCCGGCTCCGCGTACCCGAACTGGGCCGAGCACTTCAAGGCGGCCTTCGTCGAGGCCCTGGCCGAGATGGGCGTCGAGTACGACCCGATCAGCCAGACCGAGCAGTACACCTCCGGCGCGTACCGCGAGCAGGTCCTGTTCGCGATGAAGCACCGCGGCGACATCGACGCCGTCCTCGACCAGTACCGCACCAAGCAGAAGCCGGGCGGCAAGAAGCCCCAGCAGAAGCAGGTCGACGAGGCCGAGCTGGAGGCCGCCGAGGGCTCCGGCGCCGCCGCCGAGGACGACGGCAGCAGCGACGGGGGCGGCTACTTCCCGTACAAGCCCTACTGCGGCGAGTGCGGCAAGGACTTCACCAAGGTCACCGCCTACGACGACGAGAGCACCGAGCTCACCTACGTCTGCACCGAGGACGAGTTCACCGAGACCGTCAAGCTGAGCGAGTTCAACCGCGGCAAGCTGGTCTGGAAGGTCGACTGGCCCATGCGCTGGGCCCACGAGGGCGTGATCTTCGAGCCCTCGGGCGTCGACCACTCCTCGCCCGGCTCGTCCTTCCAGGTCGGCGGCCAGATCGTGCACATCTTCGGCGGCGAGCAGCCGATCGGCCCGATGTACGCCTTCGTCGGCATCAGCGGCATGGCCAAGATGTCCTCCAGCAAGGGCGGGGTCCCCACCCCGGCCGACGCGCTGAAGATCATGGAGCCGCAGCTGCTGCGCTGGCTGTACGCGCGCCGCCGCCCCAACCAGTCCTTCAAGATCGCCTTCGACCAGGAGATCCAGCGGCTGTACGACGAGTGGGACAAGCTGGAGGGCAAGGTCGCCGACGGCACCGTGCTGCCGGCCGACGCCGCCGCGCACGCCCGCGCCGTCCGCGTCGCCTCCCACGAGCTGCCCCGCACCCCGCGCCCGCTGCCGTACCGCACCCTCGCGTCGGTCGTCGACATCACCGCCGGGCACGACGAGCAGACCCTGCGCATCCTGACCGACCTGGACCCGACGCAGCCGCTGACCTCCCTCGACGAGGTCCGCCCGCGCCTGGACCGCGCCGAGAACTGGATCACCAGCCAGGTCCCGGCCGACCAGCGCACCCTCGTCCGCGAGGACGCCGACACCGAGCTGCTGTCCTCCCTCGACGAGAACGGCCGCGAGCAGCTGCGCCTCCTCCTGGAGGGCCTCGACTCGCACTGGTCCCTCGACGGGCTCACCACCCTCGTGTACGGCGTGCCCAAGGTGCTGGCCGGGCTGGAGCCCGACGCCAAGCCGACGCCCGAACTCAAGGTCGCCCAGCGCGAGTTCTTCGCCCTGCTCTACCGCCTCCTGGTGACCCGGGAGACCGGACCGCGCCTGCCCACCCTGCTCCTCGCCGTCGGCGCGGACCGGGTGCGCAAGCTGCTCGCCGTCTGAGTCACCCGGCGGCGTACCGGCCGTACGGAAGGGCCCCGCACCCCCTCGGGGGTGCGGGGCCCTTCCGCGTGCCCGGACGATCAGGCGATGTGCTCGTTCTCCAGGTCGCGCTGGTAGCGCTGCTTCAGGTCCGGCATCAGCCGGCTGATCGTGCTGAAACTGCGCGGGTGCGCGATACCGTGCCGGTCCGAGAGGTATATGTCGACCTGCTCGGGGCTCGGGACCTTGCCGTTCTCCTCGATGTACGTCCGGAAGACCTCGTACGCCGCCTCCGTGAACTTCACCTCGTCGAGGTCGGCCCCGGAGTCGTCGACCTCCTCGTCCGGCAGCAGCTGCTGCGACGGCTTCCGGGGCGGCTCCTGCTCCAGCAGCTCCTCCGGGCCGGACGGCGGCATGACCGGGGTCGGCTCCAGGCCCTCCACGTACTGCGGGTTGTATCCGCCCTCGTACGCCGCCTGCGGGGCCAGCGGCGCCGCGAACCAGGCACTGTCGTGCGCCGCCGGCATCGCGGTGGGATCCACCGCGAACGCCGGCGGGGCGTGCGTGACGGGGGGAACCGCCGACGGGCCCGCGCCCGACGCGGACGCCGGACCCGCCTGCTGCGGAACCAGCACCTCCGCGGCCTTCGAGCCGGCCGCGGCCTCGCGGGGCGCGCTCTCCAGGGCCGCCGCCTCCAGGGCCGCGGTCTCCGGGGACGCCGCCTCCAGGGCCGGGGCCGCCGGGCCCGCCGGGGGCAGCAGCACCGGCTCGATGCCCGCCGCCACCAGCCCCTCCGGGGCCGTCTGGGACAAGGGCACGCCGATCCGGGCCAGCCGCAGCGGCATCAGCGCCTCCACCGGCGCCTTGCGCCGCCACGCCCGCCCGTACCGGGCCTGCAGCCGCGCCTGGTAGATCAGCCGGTCCTGCTCCATGCCGACCGCCTGCTCGTAGGAGCGCAGCTCCCACAGCTTCATCCGGCGCCACAGCTTGAAGGTGGGGACGGGCGAGAGCAGCCAGCGGGTGATGCGGACGCCCTCCATGTGCCGGTCCGCGGTGATATCCGCGATCCGGCCCACGGCGTGCCGGGCCGCCTCGACCGTGACCACGAACAGGATCGGGATCACGGCGTGCATGCCCACGCCCAGCGGGTCCGGCCAGGCCGCCGCGCCGTTGAACGCGATCGTCGCCGCCGTCAGCAGCCACGCCGTCTGGCGCAGCAGGGGGAACGGAATGCGGATCCACGTCAGCAGCAGGTCCAGTGCCAGCAGCACGCAGATGCCCATGTCGATGCCGATCGGGAACACCAGCGAGAAGTTGCCGAAGCCCTTCTGCAACGCCAGAGCGCGCACCGCGGCGTACGATCCCGCGAAACCGATGCCCGCGATGACCACGGCACCGGCGACCACGACACCGATGAGTATCCGGTGCGTACGAGTCAGCTGCATCGCGGCCACCCGCGACCTCCCCTTGTCGAGCTACGGCAGGCACAGCGTACGGGTGACTGCGCGTCACCCGTTCCCTAGGGCCCCTTACCGCCCGTCGCCTACTGCTGCGGGGAAGCGGAACCCGACGGCGAAGCCGAACCGGAAGGCGAAGCGGAACCGGACGGGGCCTGCTCGGGAGCGGCGTCGCCCTTGTTGGCGGAGTCGACCGCGTTCACCGCGTCACGGGCCGCCGCGACGGCGTCCTGGAGCAGCTTCGCCTGGTCGGGGGCGCCGGCGCCCTCGTAGGCGGCGCCGTTGTAGTCGAGCGTGACGACCACGTTGTGGGTGCGGACCACGAGGGTGGTGTTGAGGAAGTCGACGTCCTTCTTCACCCCGTACGCGACCGAGGAACCCTGGTCGCCGATCCCGCCGGCCTGCTCCACCTTGACGTCGTGCGCGCCCTCGACGGTCTTCGCCAGCTCGATCTGCTTGTTGTACTGCTCCTCGGCGCGCTTGTCGCCGCCGCCGAGCGTGGCGTGCGAGTCGTAGCGGACCAGGGAGACGGAGAGCCAGCGGTACTGCGAGCCCTTCACGCCGTCCGTCTGCAGGCCGTTCCAGGAGCAGCTGGCCCGGTTGGCGAGGTCGTTCGACTTCGCGGCCGTACCGTTCTTCTCCTTCGCCTCCGGAACGACCGAATCTATGGTCTTCGACGTGATCGCCTTGCAGGGGTCGGGCAGCTTCGCGAACGCCACCTTCTCCAGGGCGGCCGGGGCCTTCGAGTTCGGCTTGGCGGACGAGGAGGCCGAGGACTTCTTGCCGGATTCCGAGCCCGAGGACTTCTCCGAGTCGGACGAGCACCCGGCGGCGGTGAGGATCACCGGGACGACGGCTGCGCAGGCGAGAACACGGGTGAGACGCGAGGCTGATCGGTGCATGGTTCCTTCAGACGTTGGGGACTTCTTACGGGCGCGGGACCCGGGCAACGGTAGCCCGACCGGGCGCCCGGCTGCTGTGCGCGCCGTCACGACGGCCCCGCACGCCCTCGCGGGGCGGGGGCCTCACTCGTTGAAACGCTCGGCCAGGGCCTGTGCCAACTGGCGCGCCTTGTCCTGCGTTTCCGCACTTGAGGGGATCGTGCCGGGTCCGGACGGCTGCACGCTGTACTCGACGGTGACGAGGACGTTGGAGGTGCGGAACACAATCCGCACGGTGCGCGACTGGGCGGCGCTCGCCCCGGCCGGGCTCAGCTTGTCGTCCAGGTACGCCTCGTTGCCGAGCCCTTCCAGAACGCGCGAGCCGAGCTCGGGAGCGGTGCTGGGGGAGGCCGGGGCGGAGGGTGAAGCGGAGGCGGAGGCGGGGGCGGAAGCGGAGGAGGGGAGGGCGGAGGGGGAAGCGGAAGGCTGGGCGGGGGTCTCGGCGGTGCCGGGGGCGGTGCCGGGGGCGCCACCGGGGGTGGCGCCCGGGGCGGTGCTCGGGGAGGGGGAGCCCGTGATGCCGGGGAAGGGCAGGTGCGCGTCCGTGAGGCGGCGTACGAACACCGTGTGCGCCTTGTCGTCGTCGCTCGCGGCGGCACGGTCGTACGAGACCACGCGCTCGAACGTGACCGACAGCAGCATGGTGCCCTCGGGCGCCTGCGCGTTCCAGCGGCAGCCGACGTGCCGGTCGCCGTCGAAGGAGGGCTCCGCGGTTCCGGCGTAGAGCTGCTCGCGCTGCTGGGTGGTGAGCGAGTCGGCGGCCGGGAGCATGGCCTTGAGGCGCTTGGCGTCGGCGGCCTTGCAGGGCTGCGGCAGGCTGCGGTACTTGCCGGGCTGGGCGGGCGCGGCGGTGCTCCCGCCGCCCTTCTGGTCGCTGGTGCCCCCGATGCCGTTGCCGTCGGTGCATCCGGCGAGACCGGTCACGCCGGCCGCGAGTGCGGTGATCATCGCGATACCGGGCAGGACCCGTCGGCGTACCGCCTTGCGCTCCACGTCCACTGGCTCCCTTGGTCCCCTCGGGAAAATCCGTTGCCGCGACTCGGACACGGATGGACACAATGTCTATCGCACACGCTGGTGCCGGCGCCGGTTCCCTGACTGCTTTGGGGCGATGAGCGAGGCTTTTTGCGTATTCCGAGCTTTCTGTGACTTTCTGTGGTTTCCGGGGGATTGACGTCATATGTCGTATGTAGAGGTGTCCGGGACGAACGTCCCGATCCGGATGTGGACCGATCCGGCGTCGGTCGAGGACAGCGCCATGCGGCAGTTGCAGAACACGGCGGGCCTGCCCTGGATCAAGGGCCTGGCGGTGATGCCGGACGTCCACTACGGCAAGGGCGCCACGGTCGGCTCGGTCATCGCCATGAAGGACGCGGTCTGCCCGGCGGCGGTGGGCGTCGACATCGGCTGCGGCATGTCGGCGGTGAAGACCTCCCTCACGGCGAACGACCTCCCGGGCGACCTCTCGAAGCTCCGCTCCCGCATCGAGCAGGCGATCCCGGTGGGGGCGGGGATGCACAGGGAGGCGGTGGACCCGGGGCGGCTGTACGGGTTCCCGGTGCAGGGGTACGAGGACCTCTGGAAGCGCTTCGACCACCTCACGGACGCGATCAAATTCCGTCAGGAACGCGCCACAAAGCAGATTGGAACGCTCGGATCCGGAAATCACTTCATCGAGTTCTGTCTCGATGAGTCAGGTTCGGTCTGGCTGATGCTGCACTCCGGATCCCGGAACATCGGCAACGAGCTCGCCGCACACCACATCGGCGTCGCTCGGGGACTGGCCCACAACCAGGGACTGGTCGACCGGGACCTGGCGGTGTTCCTCGCCGCGACCCCGGAGATGGAGGCGTACCGCAACGACCTCTTCTGGGCTCAGGAGTACGCGAAGTTCAACCGCGCGGCCATGATGAGCCTGTTCAAGGAGGTCGTGCGCAGGGAGTTCCGCAAGGCCAAGGTCTCCTTCGAGCAGGAGATCAGCTGCCACCACAACTACGTGGCGGAGGAGCGGTACGACAGCATGGACCTGCTCGTCACGCGGAAGGGCGCGATCCGCGCCGGCAGCGGTGAGTACGGGATCATCCCGGGCTCGATGGGAACCGGCTCGTACATCGTGAAGGGCCTCGGCAACGAGAAGTCCTTCAACTCCGCCTCGCACGGAGCGGGCCGCAAGATGAGCCGCACCGCGGCGAAGAAGCGCTTCTCGGCGCGGGACCTGGCGGAGCAGACGCAGGGCGTGGAGTGCCGCAAGGACGCAGGTGTGGTGGACGAGATCCCGGCCGCCTACAAGTCGATCGAGCAGGTCATCGACCAGCAGAGCGACCTCGTCAAGGTCGTGGCGAAGCTGAAGCAGGTCATCTGCGTCAAGGGCTGAGGTCGGAACGCGGGGGCCCGGACCGGTGGCGGTAGGTGCCGTTGCGCGGTTCGCGGCAGGCGACGACCTCGTCGTGGCGGCGGTCGGCGATGACGTAGAACGGGACGTCGGCCTGGGCGTAGCAGTCGACCTTGGAGCCGAGGTCGTCCGACCAGTTCGACGAGGTCACCTCGACGATGAGGCGGAACACCTCGGGCGAGTAGCAGTTGTTCCGCCCCTTGAAGTCCAGGAAGTCCTCGGTGACGAGGGCGAGGGCAGCCAGATGCCGATGCCCTGGAGGAATTCCAGCCCCGCTTTCATCGCCCCGGCCTCGTGGAACGCCACGACGAGCCGGGTCGGTGTGCGTGCGTGACGTCCGTCGGCGGGTGGTGGTGTCGCGATGAGCCTCCCCTGGAGAATCTCCACTCGGTGCCCGGGAAGCTCCCTGGAGAGTCGATCGGCGGCCTCCGCGATCGTGGTCTCGTGCCGTATCACGGCCAATGGCTTCCTCCTTTTCGCGAACCACGCTTTCGGAGCGTAGCGGTGTCCGCCGACAATTCGTATGGATTCACCCATACGGGCTTGGTGGATGCGCCGGGCCCAACTCTCCTGTCCGGCAAGGGGGTTGACTGGCAGAGTTGGTCTAGACCAAGGTGTGCCGCATGTGGAGATCCCGCGCGCTTCCCGCCGCGCTCGCGTCGTTGTCGCTCGCCCTCGGGGCCGCCGGGTCGGCGCAGGCCGGGGTGGGGCTGCCGCCCGTGGTGTCGCACGTGCCGACCCGGGACGAGGTCGTCTTCATCACCATCGACGACGGCTGGAACCACGACCCGGAGGCCGCCCGGATCCTGCTGGAGAAGCGGGTGCCGGTGTCGTTGTTCCTGCTGCCGGGCGCGACCGCGTACGACACCGGGTACTTCACGGAGCTCACCGGGCAGGGCCGGGCGACGGTGGAGAACCACACCGTCAACCACCCCGACCTGACGACCCTCGACGCCGCCGGGAAGGACGCCGAGGTGTGCGGGGCCGGGGAGCGGCTGGCGGCGGCCTTCGGGGGGAAGGAACCCAGGCTGCTGCGGCCGCCGTACGGGGCGGTCGACGACGCCGTGCGGGCGGCGGCGAAGGCGTGCGGGGTGAAGGCGCTGGTGACGTGGACGTACGACTTCACCACCTGGAGCCAGACCCCGCCGACGCCGCGGCTGGAGGCCGGCGACATCGTGCTGCTGCACTTCACGCCGACGCTGGCGGCGGACCTGCGGCGGGCCCTGGACGCGGCGAAGGCCGCCGGGCTGAAACCGGCGGCCCTCATGCCGCAGCTGAAGGCGGCCGGACTGGTGCCGTAGGGCTACAGCTCGCGGTGGACCTTGGTGTTGGAGGCCTGGGCGCGGGGGCGGACCACCAGGAGGTCGATGTTGACGTGGCTGGGGCGGGTGACCGCCCAGGTGACGGTGTCGGCGACGTCGTCGGCGGAGAGGGGCTCGGCGACGCCCTCGTAGACCTTCTCGGCCTTGGTCGCGTCGCCGCGGAAGCGGGTCTTGGCGAACTCCTCCGTCTTGACCATCCCGGGGGCGATCTCGATGACGCGGACGGGCTGGCCGACGATCTCCAGGCGGAGGGTCTCCGCGAGGACGCGGGCGCCGTTCTTGGCGGCGACGTAGCCGGCGCCGCCCTCGTAGGTGGAGTGGCCGGCGGTGGAGGACAGGACGACCACCGTGCCGTCGCCGCTCGCGGTGAGGGCGGGCAGGAGGGCCTGGGTGACGTTGAGGGTGCCGATGACGTTGACCTCGTACATCGTGCGCCAGTCGGCCGGGTCGCCGGTGGCGACGGACTCGGCGCCGATGGCGCCGCCGGCGTTGTTGACCAGGACGTCGCAGCGGTCGAGGGAGGCGGCGAAGGCGTCGACGGCGGTGCGATCGGTGACGTCGAGGGCGTGGGCGGTGGCCTCGTAGCCCGCGTCGGTCAGGTCGCCGGCGAGGGTCTCGATGCGGTCCTTGCGGCGGGCGGTGAGGACGACGTGGTAGCCGGCCGCGGCGAGCTGCCGGGCGGTGGCCGCGCCGATTCCGCTGCTCGCGCCGGTGACTACGGCGGTTCGGGTGGCCGTGCGCGTGCTCATGAGCGGGCTCCTCGTTCGATCGTGGGGACGTTCGTCCGCGGGGTCGTTCGTTCGTACGGGCGAATCCTCGCCAGCATAGGCCGGGTCAGCGGCGCGGCGCGTACATGATCACGGCCATCCCGGCGAGGCAGACGAGGGCGCCGGTGACGTCCCAGCGGTCGGGGCGGTAGCCGTCGGCGACGACGCCCCAGAGGAGGGATCCGGCGACGAAGACGCCGCCGTAGGCGGCCAGCACGCGGGCGAAATCGCCTTGGGGCTGGAGGGTGGCGACGAATCCGTACAGGCCGAGGGCGATGACGCCGGCGCCGATCCAGGCCCAGCCCTTGTGTTCGCGCACCCCCTGCCAGACCAGCCAGGCGCCTCCGATCTCCAGGACGGCGGCGAGGGCGAAGAGGGCGGCGGAGCGTGCGATGAGCATGGCCGGAAGCCTACGCAGGCGAATGGGTGAGGGCTCGCCCTCGTTCGTGTGATGGTCCGACCGGTGGGTGGGTGGGCTGGTTAGCGTCCGCGCGAGGAGGTGGTGGCGGTGCGCCGTGGTGCCGTACGGAGTGTGGTGGTGGCGGGCTTGCTGGTGCTGGGCGGGGCCGGGCCCGCGGGTGCGTGGGCCGGGCCGGAGGCCGACGTGGCCTACCACGGGCGGGTGTCCCTGGCCCATGGCCGGCTGAAGGTGTGGATGGTGCCGCAGAACGAGGGGCCGTCCGGGGTGCCGAACGCGACGGTGCGGGTGCGGCTGTCGGTGGACCTCGCGGACCGGCAGGAGCTGGCCGAGGGGTGCGCGCGGGCGGGGCAGCGCGAGGTGGTCTGCGAGACGGGTGAGCTGCCGGAGCACGGCAGGGGGCGGCACATCGGGCTGTCGCTGGGGCTGCGGGAGCGGCCGGCCGAGGTGGTGGTGCGCATCGACACGTGGTGGAACGGCGGGGCGACCGACCGCAACCGCGGCAACAACGAGCTCGTGGTGCTGGCCCTGGACACGGGCGACGGTTACGCCTTCTGAGGGCCTTGAGGGCCTTGAGGGCCTTGAGGGCCTTGAGGGCCTTGAGGGCCTTGAGGGGCCTGGGGGCCTTGGGGGACCCGGGGGCCGCCGGGTCCCGGCAGGGGGCGGGGCAGCAGCCAGGCGGCGACGGCCGCGGTGAGCTCGGCGTCGGTGGGCCGCGGGGCGCTCCAGGCGACGTACCCGTCGGGGCGTACGAGGACGCACGCGGTGCGCGTCCCGGAGGCCCAGCGGCGGTGGGCGAGGGGGGTTCCGGGCGGGGTGGCGGTGCCGGGCGGGGTGACGAGGACGAAGCCGCCGGTGCGCAGGGCCTCGTAGAGGCGCTCTCCGTGGGCGAGGGCGAGGTCGGGGGCGCGCCGGCCGGCGGGGGTGGGGCGGCGGGTGCCCGGCGGGGGCGGGTAGGCGATGCCGATGCCGGAGACGATGCCGAGGGCGCGTTCCCGGGCGGGGCCGATGTGGGCGAGGAGGGCGGCGCCGAGGGCGCGGGCGGTGCGGTGGGCCGGGGTGGCGGCCATGGCGGCGCGGACGATGGTGCCGCTGACGCGCAGGACGAGGCGGCCGACGGGGTGGCGCTCGCGGTGGTAGCTGTCGAGGAGGGCTTCGGGGTCGGGGGCCCGGCCGTGGAGGACGGCGGCGAGTTTCCAGGAGAGGTTGGCGGCGTCCTGGAGGCCGGTGTTCATGCCGAGGCCGCCGGCGGGGGAGTGGACGTGGGCGGCGTCCCCGGCGAGGAAGACGCGGCCGACGCGGTAGTGGGGGACCTGACGTTCGTCGCTGTGGAAGCGGGACATCCAGCGGGGGTCGTGCATGCCGTGGTCGGTGCCGAGGGCGTCGCGCAGGATGTCCCGGAGTTCGTCGAGGCCGACGGGGGCGGTGTCCGGGGCGTCGGCGTCGCGGCGCCAGCCGATGGCGCGGTACCAGCCGTCGCCGAAGGGGACGAGGAAGCCGAAGGCGTCGGCGGCGCCGTTGACGGCGAGGGCGTCTTCGGGCGGGTCGGTGAGGCGGACGTCGGCCAGGATCATGGAGCGGACGACGGCGCGGCCGGGAAAGGGGAGGCCGAGGGCCTCGCGGACGGTGGAGCGGACGCCGTCGGCGCCGACGACGTGGCGGGCGTGGATCCGGCGGGTGGGGGCGGCGCCGGGGGTGCCCGTCGAGGTGCCTGCGGAGTTCGGGGTGTCCGAGGTGCCCGGGGAGGTGCTCGGGGTCTCCCGGGTGTCCCGGGTGTCCGGGGTGGTGGGGTGGAGGTCGAGGGTGACGGTGTCGCGGTCCTGATGCAGGCCGATGACCCGACTGTCGTACTGGATGTCCACCCCTGTGGACAACGCGCGGCGCTCCAGGAGTTTCTCTGTCTCATATTGAGGGGTGACGAGCGCGAACGGGTAGCGCGAGCGCAGGCGTTGGAGGGAGAGGGGCATGCCACCGAAGGGGCGTATGCGGTCGATCCGGCGGCCGGTGGTGACGAGCGGGTCGGCGAGTCCGCGGGCGTCGAGCAGTTCGAGGGTGCGGGCGTGCACGGCGAAGGCGCGGGTGAGGTTGGCGGCGGTGCGGGGGCGCCGCTCCACGAGGGTGACGGAGAGTCCGGTGGCGGCGAGGTCGCCGGCGAGCAGGAGTCCGGTGGGTCCTGCGCCGACGACCACGACGTCGACGACGGTCCGGGGGTCCGCGGTGGCGGCGGACCCGGGGTCGGTCGCGGCGGTGGCGGGGTCCATGACGTGCGAGGTGTTCTCGGCTGCGGTCATGGCCGGAGAGTCTGCCGGACGGGACCCTCCGGGGGGTGGGGGTCAGGCTGCGGCGCCGCCGAATTCGGCCATGGCCTCGCTGACGATCCGTTCCAGCCGGGCGTGGTGGGCGCCGCGCCAGTAGACGCGCTCGCAGTCGGTGCACTGCGCGAAGACGTCGTACGAGCGCTGCGTGCCGTGCTCCAGACGGTCGCCCACGCTGTCCTTGTCGGCCTCGTGCAGGGGGCCGTTGCAGGCCGTGCAGCGGGTCCAGGGGGCGAGGTCGGGGGCGAACCGGCCGAGGACGTCGCGGAGTTGGTCGTCCGGGTTGTCGCTGTAGACGTAGGCGCCGGCGAAGATCTCGCGGCGGCGCAGCAGGCCGCGGTCGCGGGAGAGCAGGACGCGGCGTTCGGCGGCGGAGCGGGTGGCGAGCGCGGGGTCGCCGATGTCCTCGTTCTCGTAGGCGGCGTCGACGCCGAGCAGGCGCAGGCGACGGGCGAGGGTGCCGAGGTGGACGTCGAGGAGGAAACGCAGCGGGGCTTCGGGGAGCCGCTGCGGGCGCTCCACGCCGAACACCTCGACGGACTGGCCCGCTTGGGGCACGTAGGAGACGGGCACCTCGTGGCCGTCGACGAGGAGGCGGCCGACCTCGGTGAGGGGGACGCCCGCGGATTCGACGACGTGGCCGATGCTGGAGGCGCCGTCGGTGGCGGTCGGTACGCGATCCGCGCGCCGGCTGGGCGGGACGAAGAGGCGCAGTTCGGGGGCGAGGGTGAGCTGAATGCCGGGACCGTTCACGATCCCAGCATGCCATCGGGGGCCTGGTGGCGCGGCCGAATTACGTGGTCGCGAGGGCTCCGTCGTAGGCGTCGCGGTGGGCGCTGACGTCGTCGAAGTGGTTCTCCGCCCAGCGCTTCACGGAGGAGAGGAGACAGCCGAGGCTGCCGCCGAGTTCGGTGAGGGCGTAGTCGACGCGGACGGGGACGGTGGGGGTGACGGTGCGGCTGACGAGGCCGTCGCGTTCGAGGGAACGGAGGGTCTGGGTGAGCATCTTCTGGCTGACGCCGGGGATCTTGCGGCCGAGGTCGCTGTAGCGCATGGAGCCGGTCTCGGCCTGGCCGAGGGCGCTGAGGATGAGGCCGACCCACTTGTCGCTGATACGGGCCAGGAGCTGGCTGGTGGGGCACTCCTTGACGAAGGCGTCGTAGGCGGCGCGGGCCTCGTCGCGGCGGGCGGCGGCGGTGCGGGTGGCCATGGTTACCCACTTCCGGGTCGGGTACGCACTCCGAAGTACGTACTTACGAAAAGAGAGTACCTCTCCCTAAGTTAGTGGTCATCGGGAAGGGCGGAACCGCCCGGCGAACCCGAGCCGAAAACACACAGGGGAGAAAGAGAATGAGCGAGCAGACGCACACCATGCGGGCAGCGGTCGTCGACGCCTTCGGCGGCCCGGAGCAGGTGCGGGTGGAGCGGGTGCCGGTGCCGCGCCCGGAAGCCGGCCAGGTCCGGATCCGGGTCCGGGCGGCCGGGGTGAACCCGGTCGACGGAGCGGTCCGCGTGGGGGTCTTCGGCGGGGCCGGGCAGCGGCTCGGGTTCGGCTGGGACGTGGCGGGCGAGATCGACGAGGTCGGCCCGGAGGTGGACGGCTGGACGGTGGGCCGCCGGGTGGTGGGCCTGCACTACGGCCCGGTGAAGCCGCTCGGCACGCACGCCGAGTACGTGGTGCTCGACGCCTCGGCGCTGGCTCCGGCCCCCGGGACGGCGGACGACGCGGCCGCGGCGGCGCTGCCGCTGAGCGGGCTGACGGCCGCCCGCGCGGTGGACCTGCTCGGACTGGCCCCCGGCGCGTCCGTGCTGATCACCGGCGCGGCCGGGGTGGTCGGAGGGCTCGCGGTCCAGCTGGCCGTCCGGGCCGGACTGGCGGTGACCGCCCTGGCGGGCGCGGAGGACGAGGCCTTCGTACGGTCGCTCGGCGCGAGCGCCTTCGTGGAGCGCGGCGGGGCGCCGACCGCCCCGGTCGACGGGGTCCTGGACGCGGCCGTCCTGGGGGAGGCCGCGCTGGCCTTCGTCCGTGACGGAGGGGTCTACGTCGGGCTCCGCCCCCACGGCGGGCCGGCCGCGGAGCGGGGGATCCGGGTCGAGGAGCAGGAGGTCGCCCCCGACGGCGAGCACCTGGGGCGGCTGGTCGCGCTGGTCGACGCGGGGGAGCTGACGCTCCGGGTCGCGGACACCTTCGACCTCTCGGACGCCGCGAAGGCGCACGCCGCCCTCGGCACCCCGGGCACGCGCGGCCGACTGGTCCTCACGGTCGCCTGACGGCCTGACGGCTGGAGGGTCTGACGGCTTGGAGGGCCGGCCGCCGCGGGGCTCCGGCCCGGCCTGCGCGGCCCGGCCCTCGCGGCCCGGACGTCGGCGGGGAGGGCGGGGTCAGGGGGTGAGGGGCAGGTGCCAGTCGTTGCTCGGGTGCGGGGTGCCCGGGGGGTACTCGAAGTCGACCCGGCCCAGGCACGCGAAGCCCGCCCGGCGGCAGACGGCGTTGGACGCCGGGTGGTCGGTGCCCGGGAAGGCGTGCAGGGCGCGGCGGGAGCCGTGGGCGCGGACGTGCGCGACGAGTTCGGCGAGGGCGACCGCGGCCAGGCCGCGGCCCTGGAACTCCGGGAGCACCGCCCAGCCGGTCTCGTACACCGGCTCGCCGCGCCACTCCCGCTCCCAGAAGCCGATCGACCCGACGCTCTCGGTGCCGAGCACCACCCGGAACATCCGCCCGGCGGCCGGCTCCCGCGCGCTCAGGGCCTCGTAGCGGCGCTGCCGGGCGATGAGCTTCTCCTCGGACTCGGGCCCGCCGAGGTGCGCGGTCATCTCCGCCGAGTTGCACCGCGACAGCAGCCAGAAGTCGTCCTCGCCCCAGGGCTCCAGCCGTACGCGTGTCTCCATGCGGCCACTCTGCCCCGTGGGCCGGGGGGCGGAAAGAGGTGAGAGGGGGCGCGTGGGGCGCGCGGAGCGGGTGAGGGGGTGAGGGGAGGGGTAACGGGCCAGTCCGAAGTACGCGAAAGGAATCTTCATGGACACGGCGACCTCCCTCATGGCAAAGCGCCACATCTTCACCATGCTCGATGTGGACGGGGACGGCGTGATCTCCCGTCACGAGTACCTGTCCCGCCCCGAGCGGGCCGCGTCGGCGATGGGCCGCGGCGGCGACGACCCGCGGGTCGCGGTCGCCCGCACCGCCCACGAGCGGGTGTTCGCATCGATGGACGCGGACGGCGACGGGGCGGTGACCTTCGAGGAGTACGCGGCCTGGGCGGGCGCCGAGGCCTTCGACGAGGTCTGCCGGCAGGCGCTCGGCTCGCTGTTCGACCTCGCCGACGCGGACGGCGACGGGGCGCTGGACCGGGCGGAGTTCACGCGGCTGCGCGAGGCGCTGGGCAATCCGGCCGACAACGCCGGTCCGGCGTTCGACGCGCTGGACGAGGCCGCCGGCGGCCACGGGCGCGTCGGCCGGGACGCCTACCTGGCCTCGATCCGCAGCTACGTCACGGAGGGCACGTCACCGATGGCGGAGGCACTGCACACGGCCGCCGCCGCCCGCTGACCAGCCGCACCGCCGCCGCCCCGCCCCGCCGCGCCGACGCCGCCCCGCCGCGCGACCGCGGCGGGGCGGGCCGGTCAGGGCCAGACGAGGCAGTACGGCTGGTGGCCGGCCTCGTGGAGGCGGTGGGAGAAGTCCTGCCACTCGTGCAGCAGCTGGTAGACGTTGAAGGCGTCCCGGGGGCCGCCCCGGTCCGGGACGGTCGACCAGATGAAGGCGGCCGCGCCGACCGACTCCTCGCCGACGCCGCGCAGCGGGTCGACCACCGTCATCGGGAGCTTGACCACGGCGTAGTCGGGGTGCAGGACGACCAGCTCCAGCGGGGGCACCTTGTGCAGGGGTATGCCCTCGATGCCGGTCAGGACCATCGCGGCGACCGTCTCCGGCTTGATCTTGGTGAACATGCCGCCCATGCCGAGCTCGTCGCCGCCCAGTTCCTCGGGCCGCATCGTCTGGGGCACCCGCGCGGCCGTGGCGCCGTCCGGGGCGCCGAAGTACTTGTACGTCACTCCCATGCCGCGGCCCTTGGGGAGGCCGTCCCCGCCGTCCGGCGTCCGGGTGGGACCAGGTACGGGATCGGCCGCCTCGGCGCCTCGGCGCCGGTGCTTGCCGCGACGGGCTCGGGCGTCACGGGCGCGCTGCGGGTCCAGGCCGTCCGTACCCTCGCCCGGTCCACCACCGCGTTGCATATCTCCACCCGACACGTATTGCCTGCCCCGGCCCCGCGGCCCCCGCCACGCAGCCTGATCATCATGGCAGTGACCTCCCCCGCGGCGGCGCGGTGAAACGCCCGTCCGCAAGTCTGTCGCGGCCTCTGAGACCATGGCTGGTGTGAGCTACCCGTACCCGTATGAAGCCCCAGTTTCGCAGACGCTCTTCGAGCGCGCGTCCCTCGTGACCCCCGGCGGCGTGAACTCTCCCGTGCGCGCCTTCCGTGCCGTGGGCGGTACGCCCCGGTTCATGGTGTCCGGTACCGGTCCCTATCTGACCGATGCCGACGGGCGCGAGTACGTCGACCTGGTCTGCTCGTGGGGGCCGATGATCCTCGGCCACTCCCACCCCGAGGTGATCGAGGCCGTGCAGGCCGCAGTCGCCCGCGGCACCTCCTTCGGCACGCCCGGTGAGGGCGAGGTCGCGCTCGCCGAGGAGATCGTCGCCCGCATCGAGCCCGTCGAGCAGGTGCGCCTGGTGTCCTCGGGCACCGAGGCGACCATGTCGGCGATCCGGCTGGCCCGCGGCTTCACCGGCCGCGCCAAGGTCGTGAAGTTCGCCGGCTGCTACCACGGTCACGTCGACGCGCTCCTGGCCGCCGCAGGTTCCGGCCTGGCGACCTTCGCGCTGCCGGACACCCCCGGGGTGACCGGCGCGCAGGCCGGCGACACGATCGTGCTCCCCTACAACGACCTCGACGCGGTGCGGGCGGCGTTCGCCGCGCACCCGGGCGAGATCGCCTGCGTGATCACCGAGGCCGCGCCCGGCAACATGGGCGTGGTGACCCCGGGCGAGGGCTTCAACCAGGGGCTGGCCGACCTGTGCCGGGAGAACGGCGCGCTGTACATCTCCGACGAGGTGATGACCGGTTTCCGTACCTCCCGCGCGGGCTGGTACGGCGTGGACGGGGTCAAGCCCGACCTGATGACCTTCGGCAAGGTCATGGGCGGCGGCTTCCCGGCGGCGGCGTTCGGCGGCCGTGCGGACGTCATGGGCCACCTGGCCCCGGCCGGCCCGGTGTACCAGGCGGGCACGCTCTCCGGTAACCCGATCGCCACCGCGGCCGGTCTCGCGCAGCTGCGGCTGCTGGACGCGGCGGCGTACGAGAAGGTCGACGCGGTCTCCGCGGAGATCCAGGGTCTGGTGACGGCGGCGCTGGCCAAGGAGGGCGTGGCGCACCGGCTGCAGACGGCCTCCAACATGTTCTCGGTGTTCTTCACCGAGGACGAGGTCCGCAACTACGACGACGCGAAGAAGCAGGAAGGGTTCCGCTTCAACGGGTTCTTCCACTCGATGCTGGCGCAGGGCGTCTACCTGCCGCCGTCGGCGTTCGAGTCGTGGTTCGTGTCCACCGCCCACGACGAGCGCGCCGTGGAGCGCATCGCGGCCGCGCTGCCCGCCGCCGCCCGAGCCGCCGCGGAGGCGACCGCATGAGCGACATGACCGTCGTCCACCTGATGCGGCACGGCGAGGTGCACAACCCGGACGGGGTGCTCTACGGGCGCCGGGCCGGGTACCACCTCTCCGAGCTGGGCCGGCAGATGGCCGACCGGGTGGCCGAGCACCTCCAGGACCGGGACGTCACGCACGTGGTGGCCTCCCCGCTGGAGCGGGCGCAGGAGACGGCCGCGCCGATCGCGAAGGTGCACGGCCTGGAGCTGGCGACGGACGGCCGGCTGATCGAGGCGGGCAACGTCTTCGAGGGCAAGACCTTCGGCGTCGGCGACGGTGCGCTGCGCAAGCCGGGCAACTGGAAGCACCTGACGAACCCGTTCAAGCCGTCGTGGGGCGAGCCGTACGTCGAGCAGGTCGTGCGGATGATGAGCGCGATCGAGGCGGCGCGGGACGCGGCGCGCGGGCACGAGGCGGTGGCGGTCAGCCACCAGCTGCCGATCTGGATCGTGCGGAGCTTCGCGGAGAAGCGGCGGCTGTGGCACGACCCGCGGCGCCGGCAGTGCACGCTGGCCTCGCTGACGTCGTTCACGTACCAGGGCGACAAGCTGGTGTCGGTGGGCTACAGCGAGCCGGCGCGGGACCTGGTCCCGGCGCACCTGCTGGCCGGAGCGAAGCCGGTGAAGGGCAAGTCCAAGGCCTTCGGCGCCTGACTCCGCCTCCTCCGCGGGCCCGTCCCCACCCGGGGGCGGGCCCGCGGGCGTCTCCGCGCCCGCCCGTGCCCCCGGCCCTCCGGCCTCGTGCCCCCGGCCCCCCCCGCCCCCGGGCCCCAAGGGCAAAGCCGGGTCATGGGCAGGCCTAATTTCATACAAGTTGCGCACGTGGTGACGTGTCGGTGGGTCGACGTCGCGGGATTGTCCGTTTATATGACATTTCATGAGCGACGTACGCGACGTCAGTCGAAGGGGATTGCTCGGGTTCGGACTCGGTGCCGCCGCGGCGATCGGGCTCGCCGGCTGCGGTGGCGGTGATGGCGGCAGGTCCGGATCCGGCTCCGGCAGGCACGGCCCGATAACGGCCGGCGACGGCTCCGCGCCGCCCGCCGCGGTCCGCGTGATCGGCGACGGCTCCACCGCCGACACCGGACCACAGCCCCACCAGCCGCCCCGGCCCGTCCCCCTGGAACCCGGTCAGACCCCGCCGCAGTTCGTCGTCTTCAGCTGGGACGGCGCGGGCGAGGTCGGCAACGGCCTCTTCCCCCGCTTCCTCAAACTGGCCAACGACCACGGCGCGGCGATGACCTTCTTCCTCTCCGGCCTCTACCTCCTGCCGGAGTCGAAGAGCGGCCTGTACCACCCCCCGAACAACCCCGTCGGCGCCTCCGACATCGGTTACCTCAAGGACGAGAACGTCCGCAACACCCTCCACTTCGTCCGCCAGGCCTGGCTCGACGGCCACGAGATCGGCACCCACTTCAACGGCCACTTCTGCGGCGGTTCCGGTTCCGTCGCGCACTGGGGCCCGGAGGACTGGCGGTCGGAGATCGACCAGGCGGTGTCGTTCGTCACCGACTGGCGCACCAACACCGGCTTCACCGACCTCGAACCCCTGCCCTTCGACTACCGCAAGGAGCTCATCGGCGCCCGCACCCCCTGTCTCCTGGGCCAGGAGGGCCTGTTGCCGACCGCCGCCCGCCTCGGCTGGCGCTACGACTCCAGCTCGTCCGGCGGCCTGCAGCAGTGGCCGGCGAAGAAGGAGGGCGTCTGGGACCTGCCCCTCCAGTCGCTGCCCTTCCCCGGGCACACGTTCGAGGTGCTGAGCATGGACTACAACATCCTCGCCAACCAGTCGCAGAACACCACCAGGGGCGTGCCCGCCAACTACCCCGCCTGGCGCTCCCAGGCGACCGCCACCTACCTCGGCGGCTTCCGCCGCGCCTACGAGACCAACCGCGCTCCCCTCTTCATCGGCAACCACTTCGAGGAATGGAACGGCGGCATCTACATGGACGCCGTCGAGGAGGCCCTCAAGGCCATGTCGGACAAAAAGGACGTACGCCTCGTATCCTTCCGGCAGTTCACCGACTGGCTCGACGTCCAGGACGGGAAACTGCTGGCCAGGCTGCGGACCCTGGCCCCCGGACAGGCCCCTCCCGGAGGCTGGTCCGCGTACCTTTCGGCCGCCTGACCGGTACTGACCAGCGCGTTGACAACCCCGTCGGGGGGTGCGGAAGATCGGCAAATCGCTCATGCGAAACTTTTCACATGAGCCTTAGCCGCGCCCGTGTCCGTCGTAGTAGCAGCCGCTCTGCCGGCGGCCGCGCCGTCCTGCTGACCGCGGTGACCCTCGCGAGCACCCTCGCCCTGTCGGCGTGCAGCGACGCGGACGGCGGTGGCAAGCCCTCCGGCTCGGCCGGGGGCAACTACGTGACCGGCCCCAACGGCATCTCCACCGTGGCCAAGGCCGACCGCGTCGACGCCCCCAAGCTCGACGGCGAGACCGTGGACGGCAAGACCGCCGACACCACCGCCCTCAAGGGCAAGGTCGTCGTCCTCAACGTGTGGGGCTCCTGGTGCCCGCCGTGCCGGGCCGAGGCGCCGTACTTCGCGAAGGTCTCCAAGGAGATGGCCGACGCCGGCAAGGACGTCGCCTTCGTCGGGATGAACACCCGCGACAGCAGCAAGCAGAACGCCACCGCCTTCGAGGAGAACTTCGGGATCACCTACCCGAGCCTCTTCGACCCGGACGGGAAACTGATGCTCCGCTTCCCCAAGGGCACGCTCAACCCGCAGTCCATCCCCTCCACGATCGTCCTCGACAAGGAGGGCAAGATCGCCGCCCGCACCCTCGTCGCGGTCAACGAGGAGCAGCTGCGCTCGATGATCGACCCGCTCCTCGCGGAGAAGTGACACGGTGGTCGCCCTGCACCTCCTCGCCGCCGAAGCCACCGGTGTGAACACCACCGTGCTCAACGGCGCGCTGCTGCTGGCCCTGCCGCTCTCGCTGCTGGCCGGGCTGGTCTCCTTCTTCTCCCCCTGCGTCCTGCCGCTGGTCCCCGGCTACCTGTCCTACGTGACGGGCGTCGGCGGCGCCGACCTCGCCGAGGCGCGCCGCGGCCGGATGCTGGCGGGAGCGAGCCTGTTCGTGCTCGGCTTCACCGCCGTCTTCGTCTCGACCGGCGCGCTCTTCGGCTACTTCGGGGACACCCTCGCCGCCAACAAGGACGCCATCTCCCGGGTGCTCGGCGGGGTGGTGATCCTCCTCGGCTTCTTCTTCATGGGGTGGATCCCCGGTCTGACGATGCGCGAGTTCCGCTTCCACCGGAAGCCGGCGGCCGGCCTGCTCGGGGCGCCGCTGCTCGGCGTGCTCTTCGGGGTCGGCTGGAGCCCCTGCATGGGTCCGACGCTCGCGGCGGTCAACACCCTCTCCATCGACCAGGCGACCGCCGGCCGCGGGGCCCTGCTCACCGTGGTGTTCTGTCTGGGGCTGGGCCTGCCGTTCATCGCCACGGCGCTGGCCTTCCGCAAGGCGCTGGGCGCTTTCGGCTGGGTGAAGAAGCACTATGCATGGGTGATGCGCATCGGCGGCGGCATGCTGATCGTGACCGGTCTGCTGCTCGTCACAGGAATGTGGGCCAGCATCGTCAGTGAGATGCAGGGCTGGACCCAAGGCTTCACGGTGGGGATCTGAGGACTACACGCACATGAGTACGACCGACAAGGCGCCCGCCGAGGCGCCGCACGAGTCCGACCCCACCGACGAGGCGGCCGGCGCGCAGCTGTCCACCGCCCCCGTCGAGGACGGCCCCGCCGCCCCCGTCGGCATCGGCGTGATCGGCTGGGCCCGCTGGTTCTGGCGTCAGCTCACCTCCATGCGGGTGGCGCTGATCCTCCTCTTCCTGCTCTCGCTCGGGTCCATTCCCGGCTCCCTCATCCCGCAGACCCAGGTCGACGCGATGAAGGTCGCGGACTGGAAGAAGACCCACGAGTTCTGGGTGCCGGCCGCCGAGAAGCTCCAGCTCTTCGACGTCTACAGCTCGGTGTGGTTCTCCGCGATCTACATCCTGCTGTTCGTGTCGCTGATCGGCTGCATCGTTCCGCGCACCTGGCAGTTCGTCGGCCAGCTCACCGGCCGCCCGCCGGGCGCGCCGCGGCGCCTGGACCGGCTGCCGGCGTACACGACGTGGCGTACGGAGAAGTCCCCGGACGAGGTGCTCGCCTCGGCGAAGGGCGTCCTGGGCGGGCGCCGCTTCCGTACGGAGGCGGGCGGGAACTCCGTCGCCGCCGAGAAGGGCTACCTGCGCGAGGCCGGGAACCTGATCTTCCACATTGCCCTGATCGTGATGCTGGTGGCGTTCGCCGCCGGTCAGCTGTTCAAGTCCGAGGGCGGCAAGCTCGTCCTGCGCGGCAAGGGCTTCTCCAACACGCTCACCCAGTACGACGACTTCAAGTACGGCAGCCTCTTCTCCTCGGACGACCTGGCGCCGTTCTCGTTCACGCTGGACAAGTTCGACGCGACGTACGAGAAGACGGGCCCGCAGAAGGGCACCGCGCGCGACTTCAAGGCCTACGTCACCTACAGCGAGGGCGCCGACGGCGCGCCGCACAAGGCCGAGATCGAGGTCAACAAGCCCCTGGAGATCGACGGCTCCAAGATCTTCCTGCTGGGGCACGGGTACGCGCCCGTCATCTCGGTGACCGACCCCGCCGGGAAGGTGATCTACAAGGACGCCGTCCCGATGCTGCCCTTCGACGCGAACCTGAGTTCCTCGGGCGCGGTCAAGGTGCCGGACGGCTACCGCAACAAGAACGGCGACAAGGAGCAGCTCGGCTTCAACGCCATGTTCGTGCCGACGTTCGCGGGCGAGGGCAAGGGCACGATGCTCTCGCAGTTCCCTGCGCTGGACTTCCCCGTCCTCGCGCTGAGCGCCTACCACGGCAGCCTGGGCGTGGACTCGGGCCTGCCGCAGAACGTGTACCAGCTGAACACCTCCAAGCTCCAGGAGTTCAAGGACGCCGACGGGCAGCTGTTCAAGAAGCGCCTGCTGCCCGGCGAGGCGATGGAGCTCCCGGGAGGCGAGGGCACCGTCAGGTTCGAGGGCGTCGAGCGCTGGGCGACCTTCTCGGTCACCCGGCAGCCGGCCAGCGGGCTGGCCCTCGCGGGCGCCATGGCCGCCATCGGCGGTCTGGCCGCCTCCCTGTTCATCCAGCGCCGCCGGGTCTGGGTCCGCGCGGTGCGCGGCGAGGACGGGGTGACCGTCGTCGAGATGGCCGGCCTGGGCCGCAGCGAGTCCGCGAAGCTGCCGGAGGAGCTGTCGGCGCTCTCGGCCGCCCTGTTCGAGCGGGCGCCCTCCGCGCCCGCCGCAGCACCCCCCGCAGACGCGCAATCCACAGGATCCGCGTCATCCGCAGATGAAGCCCACGAAGGAGAGCGCGCATGACGCTGCTCGCGGCCGCTACCAACGAGAGCCTGGCCGATCTCAGCAACAAGCTGGTGTACGCGTCGATGGCGGTCTACACGCTCGCCTTCTTCGCGCACATCACCGAATGGGTCTTCGGCAGCCGCAGCAAGGTGGGCCGTACGGCCGCCGCGCTGACGTCGGCCGCGGCCGGCGCGGCTCCCGCCGTGCAGGTGCGGACCAAGGGCGGCGGCACGGCCGTCCTCGACAGGCCGCAGGTCGTCACCCGCTCCGCCGCGGGCACCCGGGACGTCCCGGACGGTCCCGGCGCGGCCGGCGGCACCGAGAAGGGTGACCTCTACGGACGGATCGCGGTCTCGCTGACCGTCCTCGGCTTCCTCATCGAGGCGGTCGGCGTGGTCTCCCGCGCGATGTCGGTGCAGCGGGCCCCCTGGGGCAACATGTACGAGTTCTCGGTGACCTTCTCCACGGTGGCCGTCGGCGCGTACCTGCTGCTGCTGGCGCTGAAGAAGAACGTCCGCTGGCTCGGTCTGATCCTGGTCACCACGGTCCTGCTGGACCTCGGCATCGCCACCACCTGGCTGTACACCGCCAGTGACCAGCTGGTTCCGGCCCTGCACTCGTACTGGCTGTGGATCCACGTCTCGACCGCGATCTTCTGCGGCGCCGTCTTCTACATCGGTGCGGCGGGCGCGGTGCTCTACCTGTTCCGCGACAGCTACGAGGCCCACCTGGAGGCCGGCCGCACGCCCGGCCGTTTCCGCTCCTCGGTGATGGAGCGGCTGCCCTCGGCGGCCTCGCTCGACAAGTTCTCGTACCGCATCAACGCGGCCGTCTTCCCGCTGTGGACGTTCACCATCGTCGCGGGCGCGATCTGGGCCGGCGACGCCTGGGGCCGCTACTGGGGCTGGGACCCCAAGGAGGTCTGGTCCTTCGTGACGTGGGTGGCGTACGCCTGCTACCTGCACGCGCGGGCCACCGCGGGCTGGAAGGGCCGCAAGGCGGCGTACCTGGCGCTGTTCGCCTTCGCCTGCTGGATCTGGAACTACTACGGCGTGAACATCCTGCTCAGCGGCAAGCACTCGTACGCGGGCGTCTGAGCGCGGGCGGTGCGACGCTGGTGGTATGCCTCCTGTGAGCCATGCCACCAGCGAGCCGCGTGAGGGCGGACGCTGGATCGTCCGCTTCGAGACGCACGTGCCCTTCGCCTACGAGGCCGTCTGGGCCGCCCTGACCACGGCGGACGGGCTGTACGGCTGGCTGGCGGCGGTGGACGTGCTGGAACGCCGGTTCGGCGGGGCCGTCACCCTGCGCCGGCCGTACACCGGGATCACGGTGTCGGGGAAGGTCACGGCCTGGGACGCCGAGCGGGTCGTGGAGTACACGGTCACCGGCGAGGGGCGGATCCGCTTCCACCTGGACGCGGTGGGCACCGATTCGACGGTCGTCCGCTTCCTCAACGAGCGCGGCGGCTCCGACGCGGAGCGCCTGGACTGCCTGGCCGCCTGGCACGAGCACTTCGAAGGGCTGGAGGCCGCGCTGGGCGGGCAGCCCGTCGACTGGGCGGGCCGTACCGAGGCCCGCCGGGCGGAGCTGCGGGCCTCCTACGCGTCCTTCTCCAGGACGTAGGCCCCGCGCCGGCCCGGTCCGGTCCCGTCGCCGAAGAAGAAGTACAGCTCCAGCGAGCGGTGCGCGTCGCGGCGCAGCTCGAAGGTCCAGGAGTAGCGGCCGGGGGCCTGGGTGACGGTGCCGGCGCGGGTGGCGGTGCCGGTGGCGGCGGGCAGGACCAGGCGCAGGTGCTGGCCGAGGCTGCGGCCGGAGTCGCGGTCCTCGGTGAGCCGCCAGCGGCCGGGGCCGGAGAGCCGCCAGCCGGCGGCGTAGTCGCGTTCCTGGCCGTCGAGGAGGGTGACGGAGGCGCTGCCGTCGGTGCGGAAGACGACCTCGGTGCCGTCGACGCAGCGCCAGGTGCCGACGATCTCGGAGAGGTCGGCGTCGTAGACGGCGGGGACGGGTGGCGTGCCCTGCTGGGGGTTCCACCCGGTCATGGTGAGCAGCGCGGCGACGAGCACCCCGTAGGCGAGGAGATTGCGCAGGATCGTGTCGACGATCCGCGGCCCGCGCTCGCGTGGGGCCCGTGGCAGTGGCATGGGCCCATTCTGACAGCCCTATTGAACGCGTTCAATCAAGTTTTGCGTCACATTTTGCCGCCCCGGTGGCCCCCGGTCCTACTGGTCCTTGTCCTTCTCGTCCCGGTTCTCCCGGTTCTCCCGCTTCTCGCCGCTCTCGCGGTTCTCCCGGTTCTCGCGTTCCTCGCCCAGGGACTTCAGGAACTCCGGGTTGTCGTCCGGCGCCACCCACTGGGTGCGCCCCGGGCGGCCGCCGCCGACGCCCGCCCGCTTCTTGCCCGCGAACAGCCACACCACCGGCCCGACGATCGAGAAGATCAGGATGATGATCACCCACACCACCTTGGGGAGGTGCTTGACCTCTTCCTCGGGGGTGTTCAGGCAGTCGATGAAGGTGTAGATGGTCAGCGCGATGATCAGCAGGAACGGCAGATAGCGCAGCACGGTGTGGGACCGACTCCCCAGCAGTGGCGGCGGGCCCGCGTCGGGCCCCGGTGACGTCCCCAGGGTAGTTGGTGACGGATACTGGGCCCCATGGCTTACGACGATCTCCGCTCGCTGCTCCGGGCTCTGGAGCGGGAGGGCGACCTCAAGCGCATCAAGGCCGAAGTCGACCCGTACCTGGAGATCGGGGAGATCGTCGACAGAGTGAACAAGGCCGGCGGCCCGGCCCTGCTCTTCGAGAACGTCAAGGGCTCGGCGATGCCGCTCGCCATGAACGTCTTCGGGACCGACCGGCGCCTGCTCAAGGCCCTCGGCCTGAAGTCGTACGGCGAGATCAGCGAGAAGATCGGCGGCCTGCTGAAGCCCGAGCTGCCCCAGGGCTTCATCGGCGTCCGCGAGGCCTTCGGCAAGCTCGGCTCGATGGTGCACGTCCCGCCGAAGAAGGTGAAGGGCGAGTCCGCACCCGTCCAGGAGGTCGTCCTCACCGGCGACGACGTGGACCTGGACCAGCTGCCGGCCCTCTTCACCTGGCCCAAGGACGGCGGCTCCTTCTTCAACCTGGGTCTCACCCACACCAAGCACCCCGAGACGGGCGTGCGCAACCTCGGCCTCTACCGCCTGCAGCGCCACGACAAGCGCACCATCGGCATGCACTGGCAGATCCACAAGGACAGCCGCAACCACTACGCCGTGGCCGCCGCGCGCGGTGAGCGGCTGCCGGTCGCGATCGCCTTCGGCTGCCCGCCCGCCGTGACGTACGCGTCGACCGCGCCGCTGCCGGGCGACATCGACGAGTACCTCTTCGCCGGGTTCGTCGCGGGCAAGCGGATCGAGATGGTCGACTGCAAGACGGTCCCGCTCCAGGTCCCGGCCAACGCCGAAGTCGTGATCGAGGGCTGGCTGGAGCCGGGCGAGATGCTGCCCGAGGGCCCCTTCGGCGACCACACCGGCTTCTACACCCCGCAGGAGCCCTTCCCCGCACTGAAGATCGACTGCGTGACGATGCGCAAGCGTCCGCTGCTGCAGTCCATCGTGGTCGGCCGGCCGCCGACCGAGGACGGTCCGCTGGGCCGCGCGACGGAGCGCTTCTTCCTGCCGCTCCTCAAGATCATCGTGCCGGACATCGTGGACTACCACCTGCCCGAGTCGGGCGGCTTCCACAACTGCGCGATCGTCTCGATCGACAAGAAGTACCCCAAGCACGCGCAGAAGGTCATGCACGCCATCTGGGGCGCCCACATGATGTCGCTGACCAAGCTGATCATCGTGGTGGACAAGGACTGCGACGTCCACGACCTGCACGAGGTGTCCTGGCGGGCGCTGGGCAACACCGACTACTCCCGCGACCTCACGGTCGTCGAGGGACCGGTGGACCACCTGGACCACGCCTCGTACCAGCAGTTCTGGGGCGGCAAGGCGGGAATCGACGCCACGAAGAAACTGCCGGAGGAGGGTTACACGCGCGACGGCGGCTGGCCCGACATGGTGGAGTCCGATCCCGCGACGGCGGCCCTCGTGGACCGCCGATGGAAGGAGTACGGCCTGTGAGCCCCATCGCCGTGGGCGGTCCCGCCCTCTTCATCGGCAGCGACACCCCCTGCGTCGCCCTGGTGCGCCCCACGATCGACCCGGCCCAGCCGGCGGTCAAGGAGGCCGCCAAGCGCGCCGGAGTCACGCCCGAGGAGTTCGCCGGACCGTCCGACCAGTGGCAGCTGATCGCCGACCGCACCGACGGCGAGGGGCGGGAGATCGCCCTGAACGACCTCTCCGACGCCGACGCGGGCGCCTTCGCGGAGCGGCTGCTCGCCGCGATCGCCGACCCGGACGCCGAGTTCACCGAGGTGCTGACGGTCGCCGCGCACGACGTGCTGCGCCTCGACGGCCGCCCGGCGGGCGAGGGCTTCGCCTTCCTGGCCAGCGTCGTCCCGCCGCCCTCCGAGGGAACGCCCCTGCTGGAGGTGGAGATCGGCCCGTCGTCCATCACGGACCTGCGCGCCGAACTCGAACAGTTCCGGAGGTCCCTCGGATGACATCGGCAGCCGAGGACGTCCTCGGGCCGGGCCCCGCGCCCCAGTCCGCCGGCAAGGTGAAGGCCTTCCTGCGGCTCGTGATGATCGAGCACTCGGTCTTCGCGCTGCCCTTCGCCTACATCGCCGCCTTCACCGCGATGTTCCGGCTGGACGGGCGCGTGCACTGGAGGGAGCTGCTGCTCGTCACCGTGTGCATGGTGGGCCTGCGGACCTTCGCCATGGCCGCGAACCGGATCATCGACCGCGAGATCGACGCCCGCAACCCGCGTACCGCGGGGCGCGAGCTGGTCACCGGCGCGGTGTCCGTGCGGTCCGCGTGGACCGGGGCCGGGGTCGCGCTCGTGGTGTTCCTCGGCTCGGCGGCGCTGCTGAACCCGCTGTGCCTGGCGCTCGCGCCGGTCGCCGTCGTCCCGATGGTGGTCTACCCGTACGGCAAGCGGTTCACGGACTTCCCGCACGCCATCCTGGGCCTGGCCCAGGCGATGGGGCCGATCGGCGCCTGGCTCGCCGTCACGGGCGAGTGGTCCTGGGAGGCCGTGGTCCTCGGCCTCGCCGTCGGCGTGTGGATCGGCGGCTTCGACCTGATCTTCGGCTGCCAGGACGTGGCCGCGGACCGGGCGGAGGGCGTCAAGTCCGTCCCGGCCCGCTTCGGGGTCCCGGCGGCCCTGTGGGGCGCCCGCGGCGCCCACGTCGTCACCACGGCCCTGCTGGTCTGGTACGCGCTGCTCACCGACGCGGGCCCGCTGTTCTGGTTCGGGCTGCTGGTCGTCGTGGCGGCCTTCTGCTACGAGCACACCATCGTCAGGCCGCACGACCTGTCCCGCCTGAACCGGGCCTTCTTCACCGTCAACGGCTTCATCGGGATCGCCCTGTTCGTGTGTGCGTTGCTGGATCTGGTGGTGCGGGGTCTGACGCTCTAGCCGGAGTGCGGCCTGTCGCCGGGTGCTCGGACAGGGAGGCCGACATGACCGTTTCGGACAGCGAGCGTCCGCACTCGCAGCTCAGCCGGTTCGAGGACATCCCGCACGGCGGGGCGGTCGTCGTCGAGGCGGGCATCGGCAAGCTGACGGTCGAGACCGCGGAGCTCCCCGTGGACCCGGGTACGGCCGGCTGATCCGTCAGGAGGCCCGGGGCGGGCGGCGGAAGAACAGGGCCGTCGCGATGCCCGAGGCCAGGCCGCACAGGTGGCCCTGCCAGCTGACGGTGGTGTCGGTCGGCAGGACGCCGACCACGATCGTGGTGCCCCAGACGGCGGCGACGCCCAGGGCGACGGCGATGCCGAGGGCCCGGCGCTCCACGAAGCCGCGCACCAGCAGGTAGCCGAAGAGTCCGAAGACCAGGCCGGAGGCGCCGGCCGTGATGGTGTTCGGGGCCGCGGTCAGCCAGACGCCGAGGCCGTCCGCCAGGATGATCAGGGCGCACACCGCGAGGAAGCGGCGGATCCCGGACAGGGCCGTGACGAAGCCGAGGATCAGCAGCGGGACGCTGTTGGCGGCGACGTGGGCGAAGCCGAAGTGCAGGAAGGGCGCGAAGAGGATGCCGCTCAGGCCGCCGGGGTCGCGGGCGGGTATCCCGTACGCGTCGAGCGCGTGGCCGGTGACGAGGTCGACCGCCTCGACCGCCCACAACAGGGCCACCCAGCCGAGCATCAGCCGGGCCGCGGCCCTGGCCCGGTCCGTCTGTGACCAGGTCTCTTCGGTCATCGTGTTCATGTACGTCCCCTCGCGCCGTCCCACGCCCCGGGACGTGCGGTCACCTTACCGAGTGCCTTCGCTCCGTGGCCGGATAGTCTCGGAGCTATGACAGAGCGCAAGCGCACCCCGTGGGTGGTCGGGGTTTCCGGGGCCTCCGGGACGCCGTACGCGGCGGCGGTGGTCCGTGGGCTGCTGGCGGCGGGCGAGGACGTGGACCTGGTGGTCAGCCGTGCCTCGCGGCTGACCCTGCTGGACGAGACGGGGATCGCCTTCCGGGACGCGCACTGGCGCGACGACCTCGCCGAGTGGCTGGGCCGGGGGGCCGACGGGAAGCCGGGCACCTTCCGGGTGCCGGATCTGGACGCCGTCCGGTACTGGGGGGCGGGGGACCTCGCGGCCGGTCCGAGCTCGGGCTCGTACCCCGTGAAGGGGATGCTGGTCGTCCCCGCGTCCACGGCGTGCGTGGCGGGTGTGGCGCTGGGACTGTCGAAGGACCTGCTCCAGCGCGTCGCGAGCGTGACGCTCAAGGAGCGGCGCCGACTGGTGGTCGCGGTGCGGGAGACCCCGCTGAACGGGCAGACGCTCAGGCATCTGGTGGCGCTGGACGAGGCGGGCGCGATCGTGCTGCCCGCCTCTCCGGCGTTCTACGCGGGTGCGACGCACATCCAGGACCTGGTGGATTTCGTCGCGGGGCGGGTGCTGGACGCGGCAGGTGTGCCGCACCGGCTGTACCGCCGTTGGGAGGGGGAGCTTGGCGCAGCCCGCCCCCGTGGCCAGTCCGGTGACTAGCGCTTCTTGGCGCCGCGCGGCTTACGGGTCTTGTCGACGCGGTGCGCGGCGGACGGCTGGTCGGTGCGGGATCGGTTGGCCAGCTCCTGGAGCTGTCGCATGTGCGCGTAGGCCATCTCGATCGTGTACACGGTGAACCACTCCTGAAGATCGTCATTGATCTGTTGAAAGATTTCACAGGGTGTTGACCCTGTGCGCCTTTGATTCTATACCTAGACTTGCAGTAACGCCGAATAATGGAAGGCTCCACGTAATGGACACGGTGGACAGGCAGCTCATCCAGGCACTTCGCGAGAACGGTCGTGCCTCGTATGCGGAGCTGGGCCGTCTCGTGGGCCTCTCCGGCCCCAGCGTCACCGACCGCATCAACCGTCTGGAGACGGCCGGTGTGATCACCGGCTACCGCGCGACCGTGGATTCGGCCTCGCTCGGTCTGGGCGTCACCGCGCTGATCGGCATCTCCCTCTCCGACGCCGCGGACCACGAGGACGTGGCGCGCCGGCTGCGCGACCTGGCGGAGATCGAGGACTGCTGGTTCATCGCCGGCGACGACTCCTTCATGCTCAAGGTCCGCGCCAGCGACGTCGACGGCCTGGAGAAGATCATCCGGAAGCTCTCCGGCACCAAGGGCGTCTCGCGCACCCGCACCACCATCGTGCTCTCCACGAAGTGGGAGAACCGGGTCGGGGAGCTGCCCGAGGAGGGCTGAGAGTACGGTGGGTGGCGGTTGCACGCAGGACGGGACACATAGAGGAGACACCGGCATGGACGCTGGGCTCAAGCGCGAGCTGGAGGAGAAGGTCCGCTCCGGCGAGCGGCTGACGCGGGAGGACGGCATCGCCCTCTACGAGTCGGACGACCTGGCCTGGCTGGGCGGTCTCGCCCACGAGGTGCGCACGCGCAAGAACGGTGACGTCGTCCACTTCAACGTCAACCGCCACCTCAACATGACGAACGTCTGCACCGCCTCGTGCGCGTACTGCTCGTTCCAGCGCAAGCCGGGCGAGAAGGACGCGTACACGATGCGCATCGAGGAGGCCGTCCGCCTGGCCAAGGCCATGGAGAACGAGAACCTCACCGAGCTGCACATCGTCAACGGCCTGCACCCCACCCTGCCGTGGCGGTACTACCCGCGTTCGCTGTCCGCCCTCAAGGAGGCGCTGCCGAACGTCTCGCTGAAGGCGTTCACGGCCACCGAGATCCACCACTTCGAGACGATCTCCGGTCTCTCGGCCTCCGAGATCCTGGACGAGCTGATCGAGGCCGGGCTGGAGTCGCTCACCGGCGGCGGCGCGGAGATCTTCGACTGGGAGGTCCGCCAGCACATCGTGGACCACCGCACCCACTGGGAAGACTGGTCGCGCATCCACCGCCTGGCGCACGAGAAGGGGCTCAAGACCCCGAGCACCATGCTCTACGGGCACATCGAGGAGCCGCGCCACCGCGTGGACCACGTGCTGCGGCTGCGCGAGCTCCAGGACGAGACCGGCGGCTTCCAGGTCTTCATCCCGCTGCGCTACCAGCACGACTTCGTGGACATGCAGGACGGCAAGGTCCGCAACAAGCTCCAGGCGCGCACGACGATGGCGACCGGCGCCGAGGCCCTCAAGACCTTCGCGGTCTCGCGCCTGCTCTTCGACAACGTGCCGCACGTGAAGGTCTTCTGGGTGATGCACGGCGTGCAGACCGCCCAGCTCGCGCTGCAGCACGGTGCGGACGACATGGACGGCTCGGTCGTCGAGTACAAGATCACGCACGACGCGGACAACTACGGCACCCCGAACAAGCTGGGCCGCGACGACCTCCTGGAGCTGATCCGCGAGGCGGGCTTCCGCCCGGTCGAGCGCAACACGCGCTACGAGGTCATCCGCGAGTACCCCGGTCCCGACGCCGGCCTGCGCGAGACCCCGCAGGCGATGCGCGTCTGAGGTTCCGCTCCCGCGCGTGATGAGCCCCGGTCCCCCGCGGACCGGGGCTTTTGCGTTGCCCGAGAGGGTGAGTAATGACTACTATTCAGTGATGACCCTTACTTTCACCTTCGACCCGGTGGTCGATCCCGCCCTGCGCGACGGCCTCGCCGAGCTGTGGACCGAGGTCTCCAACGCGGGCGGCGCGGTCGGCTTCGTACCGCCCGTCACCCGCGACGTCATCCGGCCGGAGCTGGTCAAGCACCTCGCCGCCATGGCCGAGGGCCGCCACCGGCTGCTGGTGGGGCACGACGAGCGGGGCCGGGTCGCGGCCGCCGCGTTCCTCGCCCTCAACACGCACCGGTTGCAGACGCACTGGGTCTGGGCGTACACCGTCA
Organism: Streptomyces sp. NPDC031479; assembly: GCF_055581065.1. Lineage (NCBI taxonomy): Bacteria > Bacillati > Actinomycetota > Actinomycetes > Kitasatosporales > Streptomycetaceae > Streptomyces > Streptomyces sp. NPDC031479. The sequence goes on along the minus strand of NZ_JBVIKC010000022.1, from coordinate 59,324 downwards.
TGGTCGGCCCCGCCCTCCAGGGCCGCGGCGCCGGCCGGGAGCTGATGGCCGCCCTCGCCGACGCGGCGCGCTCGCTGGAGGGGATCGAGGCCATCCGCCTCTCCTGCCGCGGCGGCCTCGGGCTGGAGCACTTCTACGCGGCGTGCGGCTACAAGGAGGTCGGACGCGTCCCCGACGCCATCCGCGTGGCCCCGGGCGACGACCGCGACGACATCACCATGCTGCTGCCGCTGCACTGACCGGCGGGGGAGTCCGGCGGGCGACCCCGGCGGGCCGGAGCGGGGGCCCGGCGTGCTTCACTGGTGAGGCACGTGCCGCCGTAGACGACGAGAGAGAAGGGGTCACCGTGTCCCTCAAGCCGAGCGCGACGATCCGCTACACCGCGATGCGCCTGGGCATCTTCGTCGGATGCCTGGTCCTGGTCGCCGTCCTGGTCAACGTGGGCTGGGTGCCCGCCGGTCTGGGCGACGCCAACCCCGCCTGGGTCGTGCTGCTCGCCCTGGTGCTCTCCGCCCCGCTCTCCTTCATCCTGCTGCGCAAGCAGCGTGACGAGATGTCCGAGCAGATCGCGGGACGCGTCGCGGGTGCGAAGGACAAGCTCGCCGCGAACCGCAACCAGGAGGACGCGGCCGACGACGCCGCCCGCGTGAGCTGACGGGAGCCCGTGGGCTTCCTCACACACCGAACGCGCCGAACTCCACCGAACCGCACCGAACCGCCCCAGCACCGGGAACACCCCCTGGTCCGCTGGGGCTTCGGCATGTCCGGGGGAGTGTGCTCCGCTCCCGTGCGAGCTCGACTCAAAGTACGCCTTTGAGATTCTCAAAGGAGAAGTGTTAGCGTGTTCAACATGTTGACCGTCGCAGCGCACCCGATGACCGTGAGCGTCCCGCTCGTGTCACGCCTGCACGTCGACCTCTGCCGCCGCGTGTCCGCGGCCTGTTGCTGTTGCCGCTGATTCCCCTCGCCCCGTCGAGCCGAATCGATACAGCAGCGGTCCCCGGCCGGCCCGGCCCCTTTCCGGCTGCTGCCGCACCGCATCCCCCGCAGAAACCTTCCGCCTCCCCCGTGCGTCACCCCCGGAGAGTGTCCGTGTCCGCGTCCCCCCAGGCCCAGGCTCCCGCCAAGGCCTCGTTCAAGTTCCCGTTCTGGGCCCAGATAGTCGCCGGCCTCGCGTTCGGCGTCCTGTTCGGCTGGCTCGCCCGCAGCCAGGACATCAGCTGGCTCAAGACCACCCTCGAACAGGTCGGCGACATCTTCATCCAGCTGCTGAAGCTGGCCGTCGCGCCCCTCGTCTTCTTCGCGATCCTGGTGTCCATCACCAACCTCCGCAAGGTGAACAACGCCGCGCGGCTCGCCACCCGCACGCTGCTCTGGTTCATGATCACCTCGCTGATCGCGGTCGCCATCGGCCTGGCCATCGGCCTGCTGACCGACCCGGGCGCCGGCACCGGCCTCACCCCGGCCGACGGCAAGGAGCCCAAGCGGCACGGCTCCTGGATCGACTTCCTGACCGGCATCGTGCCGAAGGACATCATCACGCCGTTCACCGAGCTGAACGTCCTGCAGATCGTCTTCCTCGCCGCCGTCGCCGGCATCGCCGCCCTCCAGCTCGGCGGCAAGGCCCAGCCCGTCCTGAACCTGGCCGAGTCGGTCCTGGAACTCCTCCAGAAGGCCCTGTGGTGGGTCATCCGCCTCGCCCCGATCGGCACCGTCGGCCTCATCGGCACCGCCATCGCGAGCTACGGCTGGGACCTGATCGGCAAGTACGCCACCTTCACCGCCGACATCTACATCGGCTGCGCCCTGGTGATGTTCGGCGTCTACCCGCTGCTCCTCGCGACGGTCGCCAAGGTCAACCCGGTCCAGTTCTTCAAGGGCGCCTGGCCCGCGATCCAGCTCGCCTTCGTCTCCCGCTCCTCGGTCGGCACCATGCCGGTCACCCAGAAGGTCACCGAGCGCCTCGGCGTCCCGAAGGAGTACGCCTCCTTCGCCGTCCCGTTCGGCGCCACGACCAAGATGGACGGCTGCGCCGCGATCTACCCGGCGCTCGCCGCGATCTTCATCGCGAACATCTTCGACGTGCAGCTGGGCATCAAGGAGTACCTGCTCATCGCGTTCGTCTCGGTCGTCGGCTCCGCCGCCACGGCCGGCCTCACCGGCGCGACCGTGATGCTGACCCTCACCCTCTCCACCCTGGGCCTGCCGCTGGCCGGCGTCGGCCTGCTGATGGCGATCGACCCGATCCTCGACATGATGCGCACCGCCACCAACGTGGCCGGCCAGGCGCTCGTCCCGGTCCTCGTCTCGGCCCGTGAGGGGATCCTGGACAAGGAGGCGTACGCCGCCGCCTCGTCCTCCCCGCTCGACGAGCCCGCCGCCGCCCCGGCCGCCGCCGAGCCGGCGAAGGTCCCCGTCGCGGCCTGACGCGCACGCACCCGCCGCGGCCCCCCCCCCCGTCCGGGCGGGGGCCGCGGCGTTCGTGAAGGGACCGGCAGGGCCGGCGGGTTCGGCGGGCCCGGTGCCGTCAGAGCGCGCCGCGGTGACGCTCCTTGTCGTAGGTGCGGCGGTCCCGGAGGGTGGTCCGGATGCGGGCTCCGGTTGCGTCAGCGGTGTCGGGGGCGTCGGGCCGGCTCTGGTACCGGGCGCGCAGGTACCGGTCGCGGAGGTACCCGATGCCGTACCTGGCCGCGGCCGCCGCCACCACCGGGTAGACGTCGGGCCGGGTGAGCAGGTCGAGACCGCCGCTGGCGGCGGCCTCGAAGGGGACCTGCTCCAGGATCTTGTACAGCCCCACGAGGGCGGCGCCGGGCAGGATGACGAGTGCGCCCTTGGCGGCGGCTTCCCGCAGGGTCTTTCGACCGCTCTGCGCATGTGTCTTGACCGTCGACGCCGGCCTTGCGAGCAGGACTCCCGCCGCTGCCGCGGGGACCTGGAGCGCCGTGTGGACGAGGAGCGCCTCCTGTTGGGGGCGGGGCAGTCGGGAGAGGGCGGAGTAGAGGGTGACCTTGCCGATGACCGCCTCGGCCGGATCCGCGGCCGGGGGGAAGCCGAAGTCCTCGGGGCGGGTGGGGGAGACGTGCCGGATGGTGAGGGGGAAGCCGTCCGCGGTCACCATGCGGTAGGCCGAGCACTGCCCGCTGATCTCGTTGCGGGCCGTGCGCCAGATCGCCCGCTCCGGCCGGTCCCACCGATCGAAGTGCCGGTACGCGATGATCATCGTCTCCTGGACGATGTCCTCCGCGACCTGCCGGAAGTCCTCGTTGGGCATGAACCCCTGGAGCTTGCGCAGGCAGAAGCTGCGCAACCGCGGCTGGTAGAGCAGGAAGAACCGGTCCCAGTCGTCCAGGTAGCGCATGCAGCGCCCGCACCAGCGTGTCGAGTCGAGGTACTCCGCCGGCCCGTCCCCGGCGGGGGGCTCCGCGTCCAGCAGGTCGACGGGGGCCGCGCAGTTCAGACAGGGCGTGGCAAAGGGCGGGAAGCTCGTCATCTTGGTCCTCCTCACGACCGCCCGGGGTGGGCCGGTCGCAACGGGTGAGGCCTAGGGAACCGTGTTTGGACGGAGCTGGGGAAGAAAATCTCGAAAGATCTCGGTGGGCGGCGGCGGGCGGGGGCTCAAAGGGTCTGCCAACGCAGGAACGCCAGCGTCGCGAGGAGGTAGGGCCCCGCGTACCACCAGCGGCCCAGCGTGCGGTGGAAGAGGGGCACGGCAGTGAGCAGCAGCCCGGCGAAGCACAGGCCGACGCTGATCCCGGCCAGCAGCCGGGCGTCGTCGCGCATGCGGTCGCCCGGGTAGCCGGGCTGCAACACCAGCGCGCCGTAACAGAAGTACGCGGCGGGCAGGTAGCAGAAGAGGACCAAGGGGAGGCCCAGCACCCACCGCAGGCACCCCTGGTCGGCGGGCAGGTCGATCGACTCGCGGCGCGGGGGGAACGAGGTCTTCACGGTGATCACGACAGCCGTGGGGCCCGGACGGTTGCACGCCGTATGCCGCCGTTCCGGCCGCGTTCCCCTGCGGGGTGGCGGCCGGGGGCTTCAGCGGGCGGAGGCGTGCGGGAGGAAGCCGGTCCAGGCGTGGGGGGTGAAGGTGAGGTGGGGCAGCGTGGTGTCCTTGGAGTCGCGGACGTGGATTGCGGCTGGGGCGTTCGCCACTTCGACGCAGGAGTCGCCTTCGCTGCCGCTGCTGTAGCTGCTCTTGAACCAGTCGAACCCGGGGTTGTGGATCACGTTTCTCCCAGCAGTTCTTCGATGAAGTCCCGAGACTCCAAGGGTGCCAGCGCTTGGGCTCGGATCATGCCATAGCGCAGTTCGAGGATCCGGAGCTGCCTCGGATCGGAGACCGGACGCCCCGCGAACGCCCCTTCCGAGCGGCCCACCGCCGTACCGTTCTCGAATTTGAGCACTTCGATCCCGCCGTCCATCCCGGCGTGTACCTCGCGGTCAGCCGGCATCACCTGGAGGGCCACGTTTCGCAACCGGCCTACCGCCAAGAGGCGTTCGAGCTGTGCCCGCCACACCATTGTGCCTCCGATGGGGCGGCGCAGGGACGCCTCTTCCTGGACGAAGGTGAGTGCCGGACCCGGTTCGCGGTCAAAGACGGATCGGCGTGCCATGCGTGCGCCTACGAAGCCTTCGATTTCGTCCCGTCCATATGCGGGCTGCCGCATCTCGAAGAGAGCGCGAGCATGCTCGGGTGTCTGCAACAGGCCGTGAACGACATGGATGCTGTACACGCCGATCTCAACGGCCCTGGCCTCAAGCTTCGCCAGGTCCCTCACCTTCTTCGGGTAGCGGACCTGTTCCGTGTCCGCCCTCATCGCGGAGATCTTGCCGCCCGCGTTCAGGACCTCGTCCGCCCTGTCCAGGTACTCCGGGCGCGGGATCCGCTTGCCCGACTCGACCTTGCGGACCAGGTCCTCCCCGTATCCGACGGCCGTGCCGAAGTCGGCGGCCCGCATGCCCGCCTCCTCGCGCCAGACCTTCAGCTGGCGCCCGAGCGCCGCCAGGACCGCGATGCCCTGCTCGTCGTCGGGGTCGACCTCCCAGCTCGCGTCCTCCGCTTCCGCTTCCGCCTCCGCGCCGTCACCGTCCACGCTCATGCGTGCCCTCCTCAGGACGTGCCGATTTCCTCAACGCCCCTCCCCGCAGGGCTTCGCGGACAGCCGGGACAGCACCGGACGAGCGCGGGACAGACTCCCGACGCGGAGGCGTTTCCGCTTCACACGGTACGCACGGCCGTCCACGCTGAGTGACGTGAATACTCACATCGGTTATTCCGCGACCCGGTTCGCGGTGCTCCTGCCCGCTGCGCCCCGAGGGGCCCGGCAGGCGCGGCTGCTCGCCGTCGGACAGGTGCTCGCCTGGGGGCTGGACAGCGGGCCGGTCGGGCTGGTGGTGGGGGAGCTCGCCGCCAACGCCGTCACCCACGGGCGGGTTCCCGGGCGGAACTTCCAGGTGGTGCTGAGCCTGGCCGGGCGGGTGCTGCGGATCGAGGTCGTCGACGCGCGCGGCGACCGGATCCCGTGTGCCCGCGACGCGGACCCCGGCTCGGAGGGCGGGCGGGGGCTGGTGTTGGTGGCGGCCGTGGCCGACCGGTGGGGGGTCGAGGAGGGGGCGGCGCCCTGCAAGGCGGTGTGGGCGGAACTGGACCTGCCCGGTGGGGGGCTGGGGCCGTGACGCGGACGGTCGGGACCCGGCGTTCCTCGACGTATACCTACCTAAGTACCGGGGTAAATCCAACCAACCCACCCCTCCGGCTCCCCGCTCACTCACACGGGTGAACTGTGCCAACTCGGCTGGATTTCGGGAGGGTTGGCGGGCATGTGCTCGCCCCACAACATCAGACATGAGACGGCCCCCGCCGGGACGGGCATCCCGGGCGAGGGCCTGACCAACTAGGAAGTCGAACCCTTCCCAATGGCTCTTGAGCACCCTAGCGCGCCCTCGCGCGCCGCGTCCCGGCATCGCGTCGGAACCGCCCCTCCAGGTGTCGTCCACGTCAACGTGCAGCACACCGATCACTACACCGTGGTGGGCAACCACCTCGCCCAGCATCGGGCGTTGTCGCTGGTCGCGATCGGTCTCGCGCTGCACATCCAGTCGCTGCCCGCCGGTTCCAAGGTCGGCATCAAGGCGCTCGTCGGCCGGTTTCCCGAGGGGGAGATCCGGATCGCCACCGCCCTGCGGGAGCTGGAGGCCCACGGGTACCTGGAGCGCAGCCGCGTACGGACCGAGGACGGGCGGCTGGTGAGCCGGACCGTGTCCTACAACCGGCCCCGGACGCCCGGCGCGCACCCCGACCCGCCGAATCCGCCGTCGCCGGACCGCGCACCCGTACCGGAGCCGGAGTCGGGGCCCGTGCGGGAGTCCATGGCCGTGGCCGCGCCGGTGGCGGAGCCGCAGCCCGTGCCCGCTCCGGAGCCCGCGCCCCCATCGGTGGCGGCCCCCGGACCCGTACCCGTAGAAGCGCCGGAGGCCCCGGCCCCCGCCCGGCAGGAGGCCGTGGACCTGCTCGTCCGGCTGCGGGTCGACGACCCCCGGCTGCTGCTCGCGGAGCGCGACGTACTGCGGCTCGCGCCGGAGGTGACCGCCTGGCTGGACCGGGGCGCCGATCCGGAGGCGGTACGGCGCGCGCTCACCGGGGACCTGCCCGCCGACCTGCGCAGTCCGGCCGCGGTGATCGGCTACCGCTTGCGGGCCGGGATCCCGCCGCGGATGCCGGAGGCCCCGGCCCCCGCGCCTCAGGCCCGGCGGCCCGATCCGTTCCAGACCTGCGACGACTGCGAACGCGCCTTCCGCGCCCCGGCCCCCGGCCGCTGCCGCGACTGCCCGCCGCCCGGCGGGCCGACGGACGCGAACGCGGCGTAGCGGCCCGCTGCTACCCGCCGCACCGCATGCAGAAGAACGGGGTCCACTTCAGGCCCGGGGCCATCCGCTTCGTGCCCCAGGGCTTGCCCCCCGGGCCCTCGGCGTAGACGGTGATCGCGTACGGGTATTCGGGTTCGGGCCGTTCCTGGACGTAGATCTTGCCCCGGAACACGCCGCCGAGGTAGACCCAGCCGCTCCACTCGCCGTCCATGTTGTGGCGCGTCCACATCGCTTCGTCGGTGCCGACGATGAACTGTTCCTTGTGGCCGCCCGGGAGCGCGTGGTCGGTGACCCCGTACTCGCAGATGTAGAGGCCCCCGCCGCCGGCTTCGCACGTGGACGCCTGCGCCGCGGGTGCGGCGGCCAGGGTCAGTCCGGCTACGGCCACAGCCGCGAGAACGACCGCCTTGATCTTCTTCATGGTGCGCATGTGTCCTTCGGTGATGTGCGGGGAGCCGCCGGCCGGCCGGTTCCCCCGCACGCCGGTCGTCCTGACCGCACGTCAGGGCATGGGTTGTGGTCCGTCTCCCGGCACGGGACGCGCGGACGCCCACCAGTCGAGCACGCGGCCCGCCACGGCGTCGGTGCGCTGGAGTGCGGGACTGATGCCGAAGTGGTCCTCCAGTTCGTGCCGGAGGAACGCCTCGATCTCCGCCCGGTCGGCGCCCTTGCACAGCCGCCCGAGCAGAGGGGCGAGCAGGCAGTCGTACTCGTCGTCGACCGCGTCGGCGACACCGATCGGGTCCCACTCGTTGAGCAGACCCCGCAGGGCGCGTTCGGTGGCGGTGTTCCAGGGCCTCATGGCTCCAGACTGCCGGATGGGGGGCACGTCCGCCGTGGCCCGCCCGTTCCTACTCGGCCTCGGGGCACTTCAGGCAGTCGAACGGGGTCCACTCCAGCCCCGGCGCCAGCCGGGTCTGGCCCCAGGCCTTGTCCCACCGGCCCGTGGCGTAGATGGTGATCGCGTACGGGTGGTCGGGGTCGGGGCGCTCCTGGATCGAGATCTTGCTCTTGACCGGGCCGCCGAGCGAGACCCAGCCGCTCCACTTGCCGGCCGTGGTGAAGCGCGTCCACATCGCGTTGTCGGTGCCGACGAGGAACTGTTCCTTCTCGCCGCCCGGGAGCGCGTGCTTGGTGACCCCGTACTCGCAGATGTAGAGGCCTCCGCCGCCCGCCTCGCACGTGGACGCCTGTGCCGGTGTGGCGGCGACGGTCAGTCCGGCGACGGCGGCGGCCGCGAGGATGACGGCCTTCAACTTCTTCATGCTGGAACAGCCCTTCTGTGCAACGTCGGTAACCGTTGGTCGGTCGGCTCCCGTACGCCCGTTCACCCTAGGGGCGGTCCGCGGCCCCTTCCGGCGCGTGGCGGGTGCCTGCGGGAAGGGCTGCCCGAAGAAGCAGCGGCCGCGTGGACCGGGAGGTCCGGCAGGGCAGTTCCGGCAGGTCGCGGGGGCAGGGGCGAGGGCCGAGGGGGCCGGTCAGGCCTTGCGCTCGGCGGCGCTGCGCTCGACGCAGAACTCGTTGCCCTCGGGGTCCGTCATGGTCACCCAGCCGGTGCCGTCCGGGTTGCGGTGGTCGCCCGCGACGGTGGCTCCGAGGGAGAGGAGCCGCTCCACTTCCTCGTCGCGGGTGCGGTCCTGTGGCTGGAGGTCCAGGTGTACCCGGTTCTTGACGGTCTTGGCGTCCGCGACGGTGATGAAGAGGAGGGCGGTGCCGGGCGCGGTCACCAGCGCTTCCGGGTCGCCCGGGTGGTCGTCGTCGGCGAGGGAGCCGTCCAGGGCCCCGGCCCAGAAGCGGGCCAGGGCGTAGGCGTCGGAGCAGTCGAAGGTCACGTGGCGCACGAGAGAACTCATGAGCGGCACTATCGGCCGCCCGGGCGGAGGCTGTCCACGGAGATTCGGGCCGGGTGGCCGGGGGAAGGCGCCCCCGCCGTGGGGCGGGGACGCCTCGGTGCGCCTCGGGGCGGCTCGGTGCCGCTCGCGGCTTACCGGTAGCCGACGGTCCAGGCCTGGTTCGCGGCCCCGCGCTTCTCGGGCCACTGGATCATCTGCTGGCCGTTGTAGGGGCTGGAGCCCGGGTCGTCCAGGACCATCCAGCTGTTCTTGTTGCGGAGCTGGGTCTGCCCGGCCTGGTCGATGCCGGCGACGACCCACTGCTGGTTGGCGCCGCCGTGGCAGTCCCACTGACGGGCCACGGCGCCGTTGCTCTTGCTCCAGTCCGCGATCTCAAGGCACTTCTTGGTGCTCACGTTGACGATCTGCGAGTAGCCGTTGCCGTAGATGACGGTCCACTTCTGGTTGCTGCCGCCGTTGCAGTCCCACTGCTGCACGGGCGCGCCGTTGTTGAAGTTGCCGCCGGGAACCTCCAGGCACTTGCCGCTCGCGCCGTTGCGCAGGACGACGGTGTAGGAGCCGTCGGCGTGGGCGGGCACGGTCATCGCGCCGACGAGCAGGGCCGAACCGGCGGCCCCGAGCACTGCGGTGCGCAGCGCGGACAGACGAGAAATGGTCACAACTACCCCGTATTTCTTGGGCGGTGGAACTTCTCACCGCTACGAAGATCACCTTATGTCCGGCCACTGACAATCCCGGAGACCCGCCGTCCGGCCGTCGGCGTGTCTGATCGCGTGGTGGCATGGTGGCGATGGTGCTACGGTCACTAGCACCATGTTGCTGAGGCTGAACACCGCGGACCCGCGTCCCCTCCACGAACAGGTGGCGGGAGCCCTCCGGCGCGCCATCGCCGACGGCGAATGCGCGCCCGGAGACCGGATCCCGCCCGCGCGGGACCTCGCGGGGGCGCTCGGGGTCAATGCCAACACCGTCCTGCGGGCGTTGCGCGTCCTGCGCGACGAGGGGCTGCTGGAGTTCCGGCGGGGCCGCGGGGTGACCGTCGCGGAGGGGGCGGGCGGGCGCTCGGGGCTGCTGGACCGCGTGCGCGGACTGGTGGAGGACGGGGCGCGGCTCGGGTACAGCAAGGCCGATCTCATCGAGATGATCAGGGAGTTGCCGTGAAGCAGCGGACGGGGTGGGGCGTGGCCGGAGGGGCCGCGGGGGTGCTGGTGTTACTGGTGGGGATGCCGGTGGCCGCGAGCGGGCGGCTGCCGGACCGGCTGGCCACGCACTGGTCGGCGGGCTCCGGGGCCCCGGACGGCTCGATGCCGCTGTGGGCGGCGGCGCTGTTCCCGGCGCTGATCTGGGCGGTCCTCGTGGCGGGCGTCGTCCTCGGCCGGCGGTTCGCGGGGCCGGGCGGCGGCTGGGTCGCGGGCACGCTGGCCGGCGCCGGGGTGGGGCTGGCCGGGGGGCAGGCCGCGATCGTACGGGCCAACCTGGACCGGGCGGACTGGCGGCAGGCCGGGTCGGTGACGGCGTGGGTCGCGGGGGTCGTGGTGGCGGCCGTACTGGCGGCGGTCGGCGGGGCGCTGGCGGGCCGCCGGGGCGCGGCCGGGGCGCAACCCCCCTCCGCCGGGCCCCGGATGGAGATCCCGGACGGCGAACGGCTCGTCTGGCTCTCCCGCGAGAGCAACCCGTGGCTGCGGCTGACCGGTGCCGTGCTGGGCCTGGTGGCGGTGGCCGGCGCGCTGTCGGCCCTGTCCGGGCTGGCCGACGCGGCGGCGTGGGGGCTGGTCGCTTCGACCGGCTTCGCCGCCCTGGCCGTGCTGCTCTGCTCGTCGGTCCGGGCACGGGTGACGGGCGACGGCCTGGAGGTGGCCTTCGGCCCGCTGGGGCTGCCGGTACGACGCTGGGCGGCGCGCGACATCGAATCGGCCCGCACGGAACACCGCACCCCGTCCCGGGCGGGCGGCTGGGGCTACCGCATCAACGGCCTGGGCACGACGGTGATGCTGCGGGGCGGCGAATGCCTGGTCATCCGCGCGAAGGGCCGGGACTTCGCGGTCAGCGTGGACGACGCGGAGCGGGGGGCCGCGCTGCTCAACTCCCTCCTTGCGGAACGGCGTTAACCCTCCCCGTCCCGCTTGCGCAGCGCTGCGGCGGTGGCCCACCGGACGGCTCGAACCCGGTCGACGCCCAGCCGGTGGACGGCCCCGTCCGCCGCGGAGTCGCCCGGCCGCCCCGCGACACGTCGCGAGCCCCAGCGTCACCGGGCCGGCCCCGTGCGAGTGCGGACGCAGCCCCGAGGCGGGTCCCCGCTGAGGGGTCGCGGGGAAGTCCGGGCGTCAGGAGCGGGAGTAGGAGCCGAGGCCGATCAGGCAGTACACGTACTGGTTGATGACGCTTCCGTTGAGCGTGTAGCGGTACGAGAAGGCGTACTCGGTGTCGGGGTTGCTCTTGCACTGCTCCATGTCCGAGGAGAACGGGAACCTCTGGATCACCTTGTAGTGCGCGTCCGACGCCGAGCAGGAGACCTCCTTGACGTCGTCCACCCGCTGGGCCGTCTCCGAGTCCGGGAGCCGGCCGTTCAGGCAGGTGCCCTTGTCGAAGGGGGTGGGGGCTTCCGTGGTGGGGGTGGGGAGGGGGAGTGCAGGGAGGGTGGGGAGGGTGGGGCGGGAAGTGCTCGGCGCGTAGGTGTCGGTGGGGGTCGGGTACGGGTCCCGGGTGGTCGGGGCGGAGTACGTGGGGGTGTGGGAGGCCGTGTTCTTCGAGTCGTCGTCCTTGCCGTCGTTCGTCACGACGATGGCGATGATCACGGCCGCCACGACGCCCAGCCCGAGCAGGCAGCCCAGTGGGCTCGACTTCTTCGGCGTTGCGGGTGCGGCGGGCGGCGCCCCCGTCGGTGTGACCCGGACCCGGAGCAGCACCTCGTTCTCGCCGAAGCGGGCGCGGACCAGGTCGCCGTCGCGCGACGGCGGGATGCGCAGGCGGGCCGTGCCGTTGGGCAGGGGGACGGTGACGATCGTGCCCTCGGCGGCCTGCTGTGGGGTGAGCGGTAACTGGATTTCCTGCGGAGACACCGGCGGACTCCTCACGGTGGACGGGCGTGCGGAAGCCGTCGACCGGGCCCCCGCGGGGGATTCTGCCCAGTGGGGGAGGCCTGACGCAGGCGTTCCGGCAGGCCGTTGCCAGGTGGTTACCGACCGTGGGCCGCGATGAAGTCCGCCCGCTCGGGGGAGGCGGGCAGGGGGGCCACGGCTGGCCGCCGCGGGCCGGGTGAGGGCGGCGTGCGGCAGGTCGCCGTCGTAGAAGTACGCGTCCAGCAGCGGGTCCTCCAGCAGGAGGGGGGCGGGGGGACGGGGTGCCGATTCTCCCCGGTGGGTGTGGGCAGGGGGTGGGAGGTGGGTGAAGAAGCGGTCCGGGGGGTGTTCGGGGTCGTTACCCGTGCGTAGATTACCGGCGGTAACCCCGGAACGACCGAGGAGAACAGCCGTGGAAGCCGAGCCGAAACTGGTCGAGCCCCTCAAGACGACCGTCGCCGGGGTGGTGCGCGAGGTGGCGGTCCCCGCCCTCGCCGGGATGCCGGTGAGCGGCTCGCTCGGGGACCTCCCCTTCGAGAACGCCCGCCAGGCCCCGCACGAGCCCGTACTCGCCCGCAAGGAGCCCGACGGCACCTGGCGCGACGTCACCGCCGCCGAGTTCGCCCGCGAGGTGCTCGCCGTCGCCAAGGGGCTCATCGCCGAGGGCCTCCAGGAGGGCGACCGGCTCGCGATCATGGCCCGGACCACCTACGAGTGGACGCTGCTGGACTTCGCCGGCTGGGCCGCCGGGCTGGTGACCGTACCGATCTACCCCACCTCCTCGGCCCTCCAGGCGCGCTGGATCATCCACGACTCCGGGGCCGTGGCCTGCGCCGTCGAGGACACCGCGCAGGCCCGCATCATCAGCGCCGAGCGCGCCAACCTGCCCTGGCTCGCGCACCTGTGGGAGTTCGACACCGGGGCGGTCGCCCGGCTCGTCAAGGCCGGGGAGCACCTGCCCGACGCGATCGTGCACGCCCGCAGGTCCACCCGTACACCGCAGTCCGTCGCCACGCTCGTCTACACCTCCGGCACCACCGGGCAGCCCAAGGGATGCGTGCTGACCCACGCCAACTTCTACGCCGAGGTCGACAACGCGGTGGAGCTGCTGCACCCGGTCTTCAAGTCGGTCAGCGAGGACCCGGCCTCCACCCTGCTCTTCCTCCCGCTGTCCCACATCTTCGGGCGGATGGTCGCCGTCGGCTGCCTGCGGGCCCGCGTCAAACTCGGACACGCGCCGAGCATCACCACCGAGGACCTCCTCGCCGACCTCGCCGGCTTCCAGCCGACCTTCCTGCTGGCCATCCCCTACGTCCTGGAGAAGGTCTACAACACCGCCCGCGCCACCGCCGAGAAGATGGGCAAGGGCGCCTCCTTCGACCGGGCCTCCCGCATCGCCCAGAGCGTCGGCGAGGCGCAGAGCGAGGGCAGACGGCCCCCGATGGGCACGCGGGCCGCGCACGCCCTGTACGACCCGCTCGTCTACCGCCGCGTCCGCGCCGCCCTAGGCGGCCGCGTCCGCTACGTCCTCAGCGGCGGCTCCCCCCTCGGCCGGCGCCTCGCCGCCTTCTACACGGGCGCCGGGATCGAGGTCTTCGAGGGCTACGGGCTCACCGAGACGACCGCGGCCGCCACCGTCACCCCGCCGCTGCGCCCCCGGCTCGGCACCGTCGGCTGGCCGCTGCCGGGGACGGCGGTGCGCATCGCCGACGACGGGGAGGTGCTGTTGCGCGGGGCGCACGTCTTCGCCGGCTACTGGAACGTCGCCGCGCAGCAGCCCGGCGACTGGCTGGCCACCGGGGACATCGGCGAGCTCGACGCGGACGGGTACCTCACCATCACCGGCCGCAAGAAGGACGTGATCATCACCTCCGGCGGCAAGAACGTCGCCCCCGCCCCCCTGGAGGACTGGCTCCGCGCCCATCCGCTCGTCGGGCAGTGCATGGTCGTCGGCGACAACCGGCCGTACGTCACCGCCCTGATCACCCTCGAACCGGACGGGCTGGCGCACTGGCGGCAGATGCACAAGAAGCAGGGGGTGCCGATCCGCGAGCTGCTCACCGACGAGGCCCTGCTCGCCGACCTCCAACGGGCCGTCGACGAGGCGAACGCGCTGGTCTCGCGGGCCGAATCGATACGCCGCTTCGCCGTCCTGCCAGGGGACTTCACCGAGGAGCGCGGGCACCTGACGCCGTCGATGAAGCTCAAGCGGGGCGCTGTCGCGCGGGACTACGAGCGGGAGATCGAGGAGCTGTACCGCAGGGAGCGGTGAGGCGGACCCCGGCCGGGCACGCCCCGGACCGCCCCGGACCGTCCCCGGCCGGGGGCAACCCCTCCGGTGGCGGCCGAGGGGCGGGAGGGGCGGGGCGCGCTTAGTGTGAGCTGGGCTGACCGGTCCGGGGGGTCACCCGAGGAGGGTGCCGTGCACCGTTCCCACCGCCGTACCCGCTCGCACGGCCCCGGCCGTTCCCATACGGACGCGCCCGGCCGTTCCCATACGGACGCGCCCGGCCGTTCCCGTACCGACGCGCCCGGCCGCCCCCGTACCCCCGTCCGCGCCCGGCTGCGTACGCGTGGGGCCGCCGCGGCCTGTGCGGTCGTGCTGGCCTCCGCCCTCGGGGCGGGCCCCGGCCCCGGCTCCGGGAGCGGATCCGGCACCCCGTCCCCCGCAGCGGGGTCCATACGGTGGGGGGACTGCCCCGACAAGCCCGTGCCCGACGGCATGACGTGCGGGTCCGTGACCGTCCCCCTCGACCACGACGACCCCGCCAAGGGGACCATCCGGGTGGCCCTCGCCCGGATCCCGGCCACCGCCCCCGGCCGGCACCCCCTCGGCTCGCTGCTGCTGAACTTCGGCGGCCCCGGCGGACGCGGGACCACCTCCCTCGCCGCCGACCCCGAGACCTTCGCGAAGCTCGGCGAGCGCTACGACCTCGTCACCTTCGACCCCCGCGGCGTCGGCCTCAGCGAACCCGTCTCCTGCGGCGGCTCCCAGGAGGTCGGCGACCGGGTCCCGGCCGACGCCGCCTCCCAGCTCGCCGCCCTGCGCGCCGTGGCCCGCCGCTGCGCCCTGCACTCCGGACCCGTGTTCCCGTACGTCGGCACCGTCCAGGTGGCCCGCGACATGGAGTCCATCCGCCGCGCGCTCGGCGACAAGAAGCTCAACTACCTCGGTTTCTCCTACGGCACCCGGCTCGGCGCCGTCTACGCCGCCCTGTTCCCGCACCGCACCGGCCGGATGGTCCTCGACGGGGTCGACACCCTCGGCGAACCGCTCGCCGAACAGGCCCTCGCCTCGGCGCGCGGCCGCCAGCGCGCCCTCGACCGCTTCCTCGCCTGGTGCGCCCACCGTCCGGGCTGCGTCTACGGCACCAGCGCCCGCACCGCCAAGGAACGGGTCGACGACCTCGTCGCGCGGCTCGACCGGAACCCGCTCATCGGGGACGACGGCTCCTGGTTCACCGGACAGGACGCGGCCGACGCCATCGCCACCGGCCTGTACGCGCCGGCCGCCTGGCCCGCCCTCGCCGACGCCCTCGCCCTGGCCGAGCGGCGGCACGACCCCGTCGGGCTGATGCAGCTCGGCGGCCCCACCGGCCCGGTGCCCGACGCGGGCGACGGGCACGCCACGGTCCCCGCCGACAACGCCGAGGCCGCCCTCACCGCCGTGAACTGCGCCGACGACCCCGACCGCAGCGAAGACCGGGCCGCCCCGGCGGCCATCGAGCGGGAGATCCGGGACCTGGAGCCGGAGTTCCGCGCGGTGTCGGAGGTCTTCGGGCCGGGCCAGCTGGGAACCGTGCTCGCCTGCTACGGACGCCCCGCCGGCACCGACTTCATCCGCCGGATCGACCACCCCGGCGCCCCGCGCATGCTCCTCGTCGGCACCCGCGGCGACCCGGCGACCCCGTACGAGTGGACCGAGGAGACGGCCCGCCGGCTGGGCTCGGCCGTGATCGTGGACCACAAGGGCGACGGACACACCGGCTACGGGACCTCCGCCTGCGTACGCCGCCACGTGAACGCCTTCCTCACCGACGGCCGCCTCCCGCACGGAACGCCCGCCTGCCCCGCCGGGGAGTGACCCCCGGCGGGGCGGACGGCGGGTCTCGCGGCGCGGCGGCCGGCAGACTGCTACACCGGCGCGGCCGGGGCGGTCCCGCCGAGCAGGCTCTGGTCCAGGCGGGCCCGCCAGTCCGGCTGCGCGAGCGGGTCGCGCGTGGTGAGGTCGGAGATCCGCTTGAAGGAGCCGGCGATCGCGTCGACGGCGACGCAGTCCTCCTTCATCCCGGCGACGAGGGCCCGGCCCTCCGGGTTGAGGTAGGAGTCGAGCCTCAGCTCCGGGAAGGCCGCGCAGGTTCTCGCTCGCTGGCGCAGCTCATCCAGTTCACCACCCCGCTCCGGGGCGGGGAGCTCTGCTACTTCGGGGGCCGGGTGGAGGACGTGGTCGCGGAGCCGGCGCAGGCCCGGCCCACCCACCTGCCGTCCGTGCCGCGCCTGGTCGAGAAGGTGCACGCGGTGGTGCCGGCCCTGGCCGAGGGGACCGAGCGCGGCCGGGAGCGGTTCGAGGGAGGCCGTACGGCTGGGGCGCCGGCGGCCGACGGCCGGCTCCCCGACGCCGACCGGCGGCGCCCCGACCGCCTCCGCCACCCTCGACTTCCTGCGGGCCTGCGGCATCCGGGTCTTCGGGGGCTACGGGATGACCGAGTCCGGCGGGGTGGTCAGCCTCAACCGCCCCGGACCCGTCCGCCCCGGAACGGTCGGCCGTCCGGTCGTCCTTCCGGGTGCCGGACGGGAGCTCTCGGTCGCCGACGGGACGCTGACCCCGACCCTGAAACTGCGCCGCCGGGCGGTGGCCGCACGCTGCGCCGCCGAGGTCGAGGCCCTGTACGCCGCCGGCCCCGGCCGGACGGGCAGGCCCTGTCAGCCAGGACCTCATCTGCGCGGGAGCACCCGCGATCCCGGCTTGGCCGAAGCCATGGACCGGGCGACCGCAACCCCGGCACCCTCGCACTCGGGATGCGATTCAACGGGACGGCGGGCAT
>NZ_JBVIKC010000022.1:0-40000 GCF_055581065.1 Streptomyces sp. NPDC031479 | reverse complement strand
GCGTCGTAGGCGGCCCGCAGACCGGCGGTGTCGAAGAGTTCGGGCGCGGGCAGGCCGCCGGCGAAGGAGATCACCCCGGGGCGTTCGGTGAGCGCGAGGATCTCCCGTACGGGCGAGCCGCCCACGGAGGCGGCGCGGGCGGCGAAGGGCGGGAGCGGGGCGGCGGCCGGAGAGGGGGAGTCGAGGGGCATGGGGGGCTCCTTCGGGTGGCGGATGCCGCGCAGCCTAGCGGCAGAAGGTGTAGACAGCACCTACTGTCCACCGGCTGAACCGTGCCCGACCCCTCCACAGTTGACGGATCATCAGCTAGAACCGGTGCCATGACGACCAGAGACGATCGGGAACGGCCGGAGCGGGGGCCGGAGCCCGAGGACACCCGGGCCGGGGACTACGCGGAACTGGCGGCCGTGGGCCCGTACGGGGTCCGCCCCGGCCACGCCCTCATCACCATGGTGGAACCCCACCCGGGCCACGAGTACGCGTACAACCGCTGGTACGAGGACGACCACTACTACGCCGGCGCCATGGCCATGCCCTGGATGTACGCCGGCCGCCGCTGGGTCGCCACCCGCGACCTCCAGGAACTGCGCTACCCGGAGAAGTCGGCGGTCGCCCAGCCCGTCACCGCCGGCTGCTACCTCTCCACGTACTGGGTGACAGAGGGCCGCTACGACGAGCACATGAAGTGGACCGTCGGCATCAACAAGCGCCTCAACCGGGACGGCCGGGTACACCAGGACCGCACCCACGTCTTCACGGCCTTCCAGGACCACGAGGCGACCGTCTACCGCGACGAGGACACCGGACCCCGCGACTTCCACGCCCTCGACCACCCGTACACCGGGCTCGTGCTCCAGGTCGTCGACGCCGAGGACCCCGGCCGGCGGGCGGAGCTGCTGGAACGTTTGCGCTCCCGGGACCTGCCGCGACGGCTGAGCGGCTCGCAGGCGGCGATGGTGACCGTCTTCCGGCCGACGCCGCTGCCCGGCGACCGGATGACCTACGTGAAGCAGGTCGAAGGGGTCGACACCCGGCTCACCCTGCTGTGGTTCCTCGAAGCCGACCCGCGCACCTGCTGGGACCGCTTCCGGGGGCTGGACGCGGAGGTCGCCGAATCGGGGCTGGGACGGGTGGAACTGGTCGCGCCGTTCATCCCGACGGTGCCGGGAACCGACCGCTACGTGGACCTGCTCCGCTGAGGTCCCGGGCATGACCGAGCCCCCTCGGCCAGGACGGCGGGCCGGTCGAGGGGGCTTTGGGCGGTGTCGCCGGACCGGCCGTGGGATCCGGCGCCGGCCCCGGTATCGGACCCGGTATCGGACCTGGCATCGGACAGGGCGCTCGGGTGTTCAGGCGAGGCGCCCTTACCGGCCCGCGACGACGTCGGTGACGAAGGAGGTCCAGGAGGCCGGCGCGAAGGTGAGGGACGGGCCGTCCTGCACCTTGGAGTCGCGGACCGCGATCGCTTCCACGGCCGGGGACTTGACCTCGACGCAGGCGCCGTTTCCGCCGGAGTAGGAGGACTTGGTCCAGTTTTCCGTGGCGCCCTGACGAATTGCCATGTTTCTCTCCGGTTCAGCGAGTAGTGCCGGTTGCGTGCCGGCCAATTCCCTGACCGACGTGATCGACGCTACCGGCACCTCCCGAGGCCTGAAGGAGGCATTCACTCGACCGGGTGGCATACTCCGGTCAGGCCTTTTCCGGCCGGGGGCCGACGGTGTACGGTACCGGGCCCCCTCCGCCGCATCGGGCCATCAGGGCATCGGGTCACCGGGTCACTTTCCCGTCTTGCCCGCGTAGTGGTCGATGATCTCGCCGATGAACTGCCTGGTCTGGTCCACATTGAGGGCCTGGGCGCGCAGGTGCTCGTACATCACGCTGTATTTCTGAACGTCGTTGGCCTTCTCCAGGTACAAATCGCTCGTGACGCCCTCGATGTAGACGACCGTCGAGTCGGAGGCGTCCGGAAATTCCAGAATGGCGTACTGCCCGTTCACGCCGGGGTGCGCGCCCATCGAGAACGGCATCACCTGCACCGTGATGTACGGCTGCTGCGACTGCTCTATCAGGTACTCCAGCTGCCGGATCATCAACTGTGGATCGCCCACGTGCCGGCGCAGCGCCGCCTCGTCGATGACCGCCCACAGGCGCAGCGGACCGACGTCGGGATTGTTGTTGTCCGTCTCCGAGAGCCGCTTCTGGCGGTGCATGCGGACCTGGACGCGCTTGTCCACGTCGGCGGGCGCGGTCTCCGGCAGCGCCCCGCGGATGAGGGCCTGGGCGTACTCCGGGGTCTGGAGCAGGCCGGGGACCATCTGGGGTTCGTAGGTGCGCAGGCTGGCCGCGTCGGTCTCCAGCCCGATGTAGACGCTGTACGGGATGTCCCCGAAGGCGTGCCACCAGCCCTGCTGGCGGGAGTCCTTGGCCATCTGCATGAGCGAGTCCACGAGCCGGGGGTCCTCGACCTCGTACACCTCGCACAGGTCGCGGACGTCACGCTGGCTGATGGACCGGCGGCCGTTCTCCAACCGGCTGATCTTCGACTGGGAGACGAGGAGGCGTTCGGCGACCTGTTCGGCCGTCATGCCCTTGTCCTCGCGAAGCTTGCGCAATTCCATGCCCAGTCGGCGGCGTCGGACGGTGGGATTGACATTGGACGCCACGGATACGGCACCTCCGCCTTCTTCTGTCGCTGTCTCTCTGCGTGTCTGCTGTTCAGCAGACTGCCACCGAAGGGTGCGACGGCGCTGGGGAACGGCTGGGAAAAGCAGACACGCGGGGTGGCGGGACCGGCTCACCGGTCACGCCACCCCGCGTGCGGGCGGCTTCCGCGCCGGTCCTTGGGGGACCTCCGGTCGCGGCGATCTGTGCCCCGTTCGGCGGATCAAGGGGTGTCACGGGGCCTGTGCGTGCTGCCTGTACGGGTGGTGCGGGTCCGTCCCTAGTGCGCTGCCGCTCGTGCCATCGCACCCGTCCGGCGCGGCTGCAGCGGCACACCGCTGCTCGCCGTGGCCCGGGCGGCGGGCGGCTGGGCCGGAGCCCGGTCGCGGCGCGGCTGGGCGGCCACACCGTTCTGGACGTCCATCACGGCGTGCGCAACGAGACCGCCCATCGGGTCGTGCCGGATCAGGTCCCGCAGCCGGGACCGTGACGACCGCCCCTCGTTGCCGGGGTACAGGTGCTTGCCGAGTCCGACCGCGTGGGCCAGTGCGGCGAGCGCCGCGGTCCGCGGGTCCGGCGGTACACCGGTGCGGATCGCACTGTCGAGCCGGGCACGGATCTCCCGGCTGATCGCCGTGTCGGTCGCCTGGTAGCGAGTCGTCGGCAACACCCCGCACATCTGTCCCGCGACGGCATGCACCATGCCGCAGCGCTCCAGGTGGGCGAGGTAAATCTGGCGGAGCCCCAGCCGGGGTCCGCCGATCCAGTGGACGGCCCGGACCGGGCTGCCGCGCCTGCGCAGCAGTTCCAGTGCGGAGTCCAAAGTCGGATCTCCTGTCGGCCGTGGCATCACCACGGCGATACGATCCCCGTCAGGGGCTATCCGTCCTGCCAGAGCCAGCTCCACTAGCTGTGCCCCGGCCAGGCCGAGGTCGAGCGACTGCGGCTGCGCCGTGGTTCCCGTGGCCGGGTCCAAGGCGAGCAGCAGAAGCTCCTCTGGAATTGTTCTGCGGCTCCTGCCCATCCATGCCTCCCCGCGTGGATGAGTGACAGGGTGACGCCTCTCACATTCATCTGTCGAGAGCGCCTGGCCGCTTTGCGGGGGAACCTGCAGCTATGTCGTTCTCGTCTAGCACAGGGGCGATGCCCCCTAGACGGGACACTGTTAGACGGTTCGGACAGCGACCGGACGGCGATCGAGGAGGAACGGTGGCGGGCGAGTCCCCCGACAAGTCGGTAGATGAAGGAACGTCGGGAACGGCGAAGTCCTCCTCCGCGGAACAGGACCCGAGGCTTTCGGTCTTCCAGCCGCCGCCGCGGCGCGACGCGCTGAAGGAGGCCGTGGCCGCATGGGTCGCGACCGCCGAGCCGACGGGACCGGCGGACCGGACGGCGGACGCGGACACGGACGGTGACGCGGATACGGACGGTGACGCGGATACGGACACGGACGGCGACGCCGACGGCGGCGAGGGTGCGGACTCGGACTCGGACTCGGATTCGGACTCGGACTCGGGCGCCGGGACCGGCGCGGCCAAGGCGGCCGCCGTTCCGGAGCCGTCCCCGGGTCGGGCGGACCCCGCGAAGCCGGCCACGCCCGGCGTGGTCCGCCAGGGCTCGGCGCCCTCGGACACCTCCGACGGCGCGAAGAAGCCGGCCGCGGACGTGCGGACCACCGCCTTCGGCGCCGTCGTGTCCGATTCCGGTTCGGCGCAGGACAAGGAACCCGCCGACGGGCCCGAGAAGGGCGACGGCGAGCGCACGGCCGTCTTCCGTACCGTGAAGGCGGATTCCACTTCGACCGAGGACAAGAAGCCCGCGCAGGACCCGCGCGGCGGGGAGCCGAAGAAGCCCGCCGACCGGCCCGGGACGGGCGACGGGGAGCGCACGGCGGTCTTCCGTACGGTGAAGCCGGGTTCTTCCTCCGCGGAGGAAGAGAAGCCGGCGCGCGATCCGCGCGGTGCGGAGCCGAAGAAGCCGGCCGCGGACGTGCGGACCACCGCCTTCGGGGCCGTCGTGTCCGATTCCGGTTCGGCGCAGGACAAGGAGCCCGCCGCTGACCCCGGGAAGGGTGACGGGGAGCGCACGGCGGTCTTCCGTACGGTGAAGCCGGGTTCCGCTCCGGCGGAGGACAAGAAGCCCGCGCAGGACCCGCGCGGGGCCGGGAAGGCCGACGGGCCGGCCGACGACAAGAGCGAGCGCACGGCCGTCTTCCGGGCCGTGAAGCCGGGGTCCGCTCCGGCCGACGAGCCGAAGAAGCCGGCCGCGGACGTGCGTACCACCGCCTTCGGCGTCGTCGTGCCCGGTTCCGGTTCTGGCTCCGGTTCTGGCTCCGTGGAGGACAGGAAGCCCGCGCAGGACCCGCGCGGGGCCAAGCCGGCCGACGCGGCGGACAAGACCGACGCGACGGACAAGGCGGCCCCCGCGACCCCCGCGGACAAGGCCGGGAAGCCCGCCGCTGCCGACAGCGAGCGCACCGCCGTCTTCCGTACGGTGAAGCCGGGCTCCGGCGCCGGCTCCGGCGCTGGTGCCGTGGAGGACAAGAAGCCCGCGCAGGACCCGCGCGGGGCCAAGCCGGCCGATGCCGGGAAGGCCGCCGGATCGGGCGAGGCGGCCGACGGCGACAGTGAGCGCACGGCCGTCTTCCGGGCCGTCAAGCCGGGCTCCGCCCCGGCCGGGGAGAAGAAGCCGGCGGACGCCGGGAAGGGCGGGGCGCGGCCCAGCACCTTCGTGCCGCTGCGCGGGGACGACCGGCCGGCCCCACCGAAGCCCGCGACGCCGAAGCCCGCGACGCCCGCTCCCGCGACGCCGAAGCCCGCGCCCGCCGCCCCCAAGCCGTTCACGACGCCCCCGGCCCCGCCGGCGGCGGCCGGCCGGCTGGACTCCAGCGAGCGCACCACCCAGCAGCCGCTGCCCCCGAGGCCGCCGCTCGACATGCTGGCGGACCTCACCAACAACCCGCCCCCGCCGCCGAGCCCCATGCGCACCGCGGTCCGGCGGTTCAAGATCTACGCGCCGATCGTGCTGCTCCTGGCCGTCGTGCTCGCCGTCGTGCAGATGGTGCGCCCGCTGCCCGCGCCGAAGCTGGCGATGACCGCGAAGGCCTCGTACACCTTCCCGGGCGGGAAGCCCGATCTGCCCTGGCCCACCGAGGGGCAGGCCTCCATGGCCGCCGCCGGCCTCGGCACCATCGGTTCGTCCGGTGAGCAGAAGCCGGTGCCGATCGCCAGTGTCACCAAGTCGATGACGGCGTACATCATCCTGCGCGACCACCCCTTCAAGAAGGGTGAGAAGGGCGCGATGATCGACGTCGACAAGACCGCGGAGACCGAGGGCCAGAAGGACAAGTCGGACAACGAGTCCACCCTCAACACGGTCAAGGAGGGCGACAAGATCACGGAGTACGACGCGATCGCCGCCCTCATGATCCCGTCGGCCAACAACATCGCGCGGCTGCTCGCGCGCTGGGACTCCGGTTCCCAGGAGGCGTTCGTCAAGAAGATGAACGACACCGCCAAGGAACTCGGCATGACGAACACCACCTACACCGACCCCTCGGGCCTGGACGCGACCACGGTCAGCACCGCCGAGGACCAGGTGAAGCTGGGACTGAAGATCGTCGAGATCCCGGCGCTGGTGGACATCACCCGCATGCCCAGCTGGACCGACCCGACCGGCAAGCCGTGGCCCAACTGGAACCGTCTGGTCCCGTTCAACGACTCCCTCGGCATCAAGACCGGTACGACGACCAAGGCGGGCGGAAACCTCCTCTTCGCCGCGCAGAAGAAGGTCGGCGACACCAACCAGCTGATCGTCGGCGCCGTCCTCGGCCAGCACAAGCCGCCGATCATCGACAGCGTCATCGGCGCGAGCCGGACGCTGCTGATCGCCACCCAGAAGGCCATCGAGGGCGCGCCCGTCGTGAAGAAGGGCGATGTCGTCGGGTACGTGGACGACGGCCTCGGCGGCCGGACGCCGGTCGTGGCCACCGCCGACGTCCAGGCGGTCGGCTGGCCCGCGCTGACCGTGAACCTCAAGCTCGGCGACGGCGGCACCAGGATCCCGGAGACGGCCAAGGCCGGAACCCAGGTCGGGGTGCTGACCGTCGGCGAGGGGGCCAGCCAGGTGAAGGTGCCCGTGGCGCTCCAGCGGGAGCTGGTCGCGCCGGGTGCCGGCAGCAAGCTGACCCGTATCGGCTGATCCGATCGCAGGTGCGTCGCCGCGGCGCCCCGGGCAACCCCCGGGGCGCCGCGGCGCGTCTAGGGTGCCGGGGCGGGACTCACGTGTCGTGTCGGGGAGAGAGCGTCGGTTGTGACCACCGCTGAGCAGCATGAACAGCATGAGCAGGGACAGGAGCCGCCCGGGGCGTCCCCCGGGCGGGGCGGCACAGGTGCCGGGCTGCTCGCACGGGCACACCGGAATCCGGTGGCCGTGGCCGTCGCCGTGGCCGCCGTCCTGCACGTGGTGTGGTTCTTCAGCTTCGCCAACAGCGGCGGGGACCTCGCGGCACAGGACGCGTGGGCGGAGTTCGTCGGCCGGCACCCCGACACCGCGTACAACCTCGCCTGGTACGGGGGCATGCACCCGGTCTCGTACAGCGTCGTGTCCCCGTACGTCATGTACATGATCGGCGTCCGGACCACGATGATGATCGCCGGCACCTGTTCGGCGGGGCTCCTCGCGCTGATCCTGACCCGTTGCCGCGGCGCCGTCCGCCGCCCCCTGTGGCCGGCCCTGGCCGGGGTCTACGGGCTGCTCTGCAACGCCCTGTCGGGCCGGGTCACCTTCGGGCTCGGGGTGCTGTTCGCGCTCGGGGCCGTCGCCGCCGTCTTCTGCTGGCCCCGCAAATGGGCCCGGCGGCGCTGGGCCAAAGCCGCCGTCGCCGCGCCGCTCGCCGGGCTGGCGACCGCGGCGAGCCCGGTCGCGGGGCTGTTCCTCGGGGTGATCGCCGCCGCGCTCTTCCTGAGCGGGCGGCGGCCGGGCGCGTACGCGCTGGGGCTGGCCCCGGTGGCCGTCGTGGGGCTGTCGGCCTGGCTGTTCCCCTTCTCCGGTACGCAGCCGATGATGCTGGGCTCGGCCTGGCTGCCGTTCCTCTTCGGGCTGTCCCTGGTCTTCCTGGTGCCCGAGGGGTGGAAGACGGTCCGGATCGCCTCGGCCGTCTACGCCTTCGGGGTGTTCCTGACCTGGGCGATCGACTCCCAGGTCGGCTCGAACGTGACCCGGCTGGTCATGCTATTCGGCGGGGCGGTGCTGCTCGCCGCCCTCCCGTACACCGCCCCGCGCTCGCGGCGCCGGTACGCGGTGCTGGCGGCCTTCGTGGGGCTGACCGCCTGGATCACCACCAACAGCGTCACCGACATCGTCCGCACCACCCCGGTGGCCGCCTGGAACCGGGAGCTGGCCCCGCTGATCGACCGGCTCGGCAAGGCGGGCGCCGACCGGGGCCGGGTCGAGGTGGTCCCCGCCAGCAGCCACCGCGAATCCTCGGCCTTCCCCGCGTACGTCAACCTCGCGCGCGGCTGGAACCGGCAGGCGGACCTGGAACGCAACCCGCTCTTCTACGACGGCACCCTCACCGCCGACGGCTACCGGGAATGGCTGCGGCGCTGGGCCGTGCACTACGTGGTGCTGCCCGCCGACAAACCCGACTCGGGCGGGGAGGCCGAGGCGAAGCTCGTGCGCGCGGGACTCCCGTACCTGCGCGAGGTGTGGGGCGACGAGAACTGGCGGCTGTTCCAGGTGTCCGGCCCCACCGAACTGGTGTCGGGACCGGCCGACGTGGTGCGGGCGGGCGCCGATCAGCTGGTCATCGACGTCAAGGCCCCCGGCCGGGTCCTCGTGCGGATCCCGCACTCGCCCTGGCTGGGCCTGGTTGACGCGGCGGGCAAGGCGGTGGAGCCCCCGCAGGAGACCCCCGCGTCCAAGGCCCGGGGCACCGCCGCCGGGACGGGCGCGCCGCCCAAGGAGTACGCCAACACGTCCGGGTGCCTCTTCAAGGCGGCCCCCGACGCCGCCGGGGACACCTGGACGGAGCTGCTGGCGCCGGCGCCGGGGGAGTACCGGGTAGCGGCGAAGTACCAGCTCCCGCGGGGTACGCCCTGCCCGGAGGAGCTGGTCCGGGCCACCGTGGGCACCCCGAAGCGGCCGGCCGCGCCACGGCCTTGATCCAGCATTCTTTACGCATGGTCCAGGTGCATTGGTCCGTATATCTGCATACGATCCCAGTAGTCCGATTGGGTGCTTCCCGAGGGAGTTGACGACGGGATGAGCAAAGAGCAGAAGCAGGACGTCCAGGCGGCGATCGCGAAGGCGTCGGAACGCGTCCAGCTGCCGCACACACAGGGTGGTCACGGCTTCGAGGGTCCGGTCCGGACCAAGGTCAAGGGCGGGGTCCACACCAAGGCGTCCCTGAAGCGGGCCGGCACTCCCCAGGGCGACCGGATCGGCGAACGCAGCAGAGGCCTCAGCTGACCGGCGCGGCCTGACGCGCCCCCTGCCCCGGTCATGACGCACTTCGCCCTCCCGGCCCGGCCGGGAGGGCTTCCGTCCCTCCCCGGCCGGGGACACCGGCCGTCCGCCTAGTCCAGGCCCTCCGCTCCGTCCTCTCCGTCCTCTCCGTCCTCCTCGTGCAGGTCCTCGGTCCGCCGCCGCAGGTTCTCGATGTCGGCGCTGAGGCTGACCAGGATCCGGTTCAGCTCTTCGAGGCCGGGCAACGGGATCACCGGGGTGTGGGCGCCCACCTCGGGCTCCAGCAGTTTGAGCCGCTCCAGCGCGTCGTGGGCGGCCGAGAGGCTCGTGCGCAGGACGTTGCGGTCGTCGGCCGCCCGCTGGCTCGCGGGCCGGCCGTCCACGCCCGCGGGCGCCAGGAAGACGGCCGCGGCGCCCGTCCCGCCGGCGCCGTCCGCCGGGCCCTCCGGGGCCGCGGTGGTGGCGTCGACGGGCCCGTCGGCGGGTGCGCCCGGCGAGCCGGTGCCCGCCCCGGCCGCTGCCGCCGCCGCCGGCTCCGCCCGCTTCTCGTCGGACGCGGCGACCACGTCCCACTGGTACAGCTGCTCCGGGACCCCGTTCTCGTCCCGGGCGATCCTGTCCGGCTGTGCCAGGTCCACCCTGAAGTGGACGTACGTGCGGCCCGTGGTCCCGGCGTCCGGATCCTTGCGGATCAGCTGGCGCAGGGTGACGGCGTTCTCGGGCAGGGCGTCGCCCCGGAAGGCGTTCGCCGCCAGCGCGAGGGTCCACAGGCCCAGCTCGTTGTCCTGCCGGGACAGGTCCTGGACCACCTGGTTCACGTCCGAACGGAAGGGGACCCCGCCCTTCTCCTTCGGGGCGCCCAGCGCCGAACCGACATTGCGCGTCAGCAGCTTGTCCGCGATCAGGGCGATGCCTCCGGCGACGGCCAGGGTGCAGCGCGCGTTCAGGTCCCCCCGCGAGGCCGGACCGACCAGCGAGGTGAAGTCGCCGGTGGGGACGGGGTCCCAGTCCAGCATCACGTCGTCGGTGAGGACACCGCCGTTGTTCCACGCGTTCCGGGCCTGCTTGGTCACGGCCCGCTTGTGACTGCGCCACGGCAGGTCGACCAGCGGCCCCAGGAGTTCCGCGAACCCCTTCGGCCCCATCCGCCGACCGCCCTTGATGGTCTTGGCCTGGTCCTTCAGCTGCTCGAACAGCCCGGCCCGGGTGAGCGCGTGGACCAGGTAGACGCTGCGCCACAGCGGGGTGCCGGGAATGGTGCGGTCGCGGAACGCGGTGGGCAGCTCGTCGGGCGAGGTCCGGCCGACGGCGAGCCCGTACACGGCCTGGAGGTCCTCGGCCGGGACCGGCGAATCACCCAGCTGGATGACCCGCTTGAGGGCGCGGGTGATGACCTCGATGTGCTGGGCCGCGTCGTCCCACTGCTTGAAGTCGACGTGGACGCTCGCCAGGATCGAGCGGATCGCGTCGTCGAAGAGGTCCTCCGGGGCCAGCGGGTGGCCGGGGTGGTGCTGGGCTCCCACCGCGATCTGCGCGGGCACCACGAACGTCTGGGCGATCTGCGCGGCCCGCAGTCCGGGCTCCAGCAGGCCCATCTCGTGCGCGAACTCCTTGCGGATGCCCTCGCGCCACTGCTCCCGGTGCTCGGCCAGCCGCTCGTCGAGCTCGGGCGCGGCCCCGCCGGCGTCCGGGCGGACGCCGCCGAAGAGCGATCCGACCGCGTGCGCCGCCGTCTTGGCGGCGTCGGCGTCCGGGCCGGCGAGTACGTTCCAGGCGCTGGCCAGCCGGGTGATGCCGTCGCGGACGACCAGGCCGTGGAAGGACGGGGTGCCGTCCTCGAAGGTGATCTCGACCGGGTGCGTGATCAGGCTCCTGGTCACCTTCCGGGCCAGGATGGAGGTGGCGTAACTGTTGATCGACAGGGTGCCGTGCAGGGTCTGCCAGACGTGGTCCTTCAGGTGGCCGAAGTCCTTGTACCGGTAGCGCACGACGGCGCACGGCTGCCCGGCCCGCGTCAGCCCCTCCACCTGCGGGTCGGGTACCTCGTTGACCTCCATGCCGGTCCGGGGCTGGATGCCCGGCAGCAGTTCGCTCAGGTGCACCCGGGTCACCACCGAACGCAGTGTGGCGCCCTCGATGTTCTCCTCCAGGAGCAGCCCGCCCGGATCCCCCGTGGACGGGCGCAGCTGCAGGGCGATGCCCTCGGGCATGGTGGTCGCCCGCGCTATGGCCCGCCAAGCCCCGTCGGGCAGCAGGGTCTGCGGGTTGGCGGCACCGGCGGCGATGACCTCCCCCCGCGCGGAAGGCTCGCCGGGGGCCGGGAGGTCGCGATCGATGCTGGAGACGATGACCGGCTCGGAGCCCCAGGTGACGGTGAGGGACTGGGGGGTGTTCGCGGGCATGGGCAGGTGACCTCCGAATTTAGTTGATGCCTAAAGATTCAAGCTCTGAACTCTGGAATCCGCTCGACCCGGCGTGCCGCGCCGGTCGGATCACAGCAGCCCGTCCCGCGCGAGGGCGTACTTCTCGAACAGCTCGGGCAGTGGATTCCGGCCGCTCCGGTCGAGGGACGCGTAGGCGGAGGCGATCAGCACCACCTGTGCCAGCGGATGGCTCGCGGCCATGACCCACACGGACGCGTTCTCGGACGTGGGGAGCCGCCGGGGAAAGGTGATCAGCCCGAGGCTTTCGAGCTCCCGGGTGATCTGATGACTCAGATCGGCACTGAGCCGGTTGCGATCCGGGGCCGCGCACTGCTTGATGAGCCGCATCGAGATTTCCTTGATGCCGCCGTCGAGCGCGACTCCACCGACAATCGCATCGATGTTGAGCTCCATGGCCGAGAACACTAAAAGCGGAACGCCCCACCGGCCCAGTGCCGTTCCGGTCACCTTGCCGCCCGCGGTGGCTTGAATTCCGTCGAACAAAAAGACGGGGCGTTATAGCGCCCGGCTAAAACCGAAGAATTAATTCTGTTAATTGCGGCGGGCGGGAAGAAGGGCCGGGGCGGCCGGGACGGCGGGCGCGCGGGGGAACGGGACCGGGACGCCTGGAGGGTCGTTTCCGTCCTGCTCCATGCCGGACTGGACTTCCGGCAGGCCTGCTGCGGCTGCGGACCCGGCTACCGGCCCCGGAGCCTGCGCGAGGTGCGCGAGCGGCTCACGTACGCACGACGCACCGGGACCCCGGTCGCACGCGCCCTCGCCACCCCCTAGGCGAAAGGGCGGAAGGCGCCGCCTCGCCGTGCGGGTTGCCAGGGCGTGTCGTGCCGTCAGCCGGCGCGGTCGGCCGGCGCAGCAAAGCAAACGGCCCGGAGCGTGATCGCTCCGGGCCGTTGTCCCTTGTGCCCCCGGCAGGATTCGAACCTGCGACACCCGCTTTAGGAGAGCGGTGCTCTATCCCCTGAGCTACGAAGGCCGGCTAAGGCCAGATCGCGGGCCGCCACGAGGGCAACCCAGGGACAGGGTAGCGGATCAGGGCGGCGCTCCGCGGCCCGGTTTCGAGGAGGCCCCGCGGCGCGACACCCGCCCCCGCCCGGACCCGTCCACCGGCCCCGGCGCGGCCCGCCGGTCGTGGCTCCGTCGGTGCGCGACGGTCCTGCGCCGCTCCCGGAGTGGCGCAGGACCGGGAGCGGCGGTCGGGGCGGGTCAGTAGTCGACGCGGTCGGACTTGGCCAGCCATGCGTTGAAGGGCGCCGTCCGGTTCGGCAGCTCCAGCTGCTCGACCGGCGTCGGCCACAGCGACGCGGGCTTCTTCTCGAACAGCTCGTAGAACTTGAGGTCGTCGAAGCCGGCCACCGCCGCGTCGTGCCGGTCGGCGCAGTAGAGGATCCGGTCGACCCGTGCCCAGAGCGCCGAGGTGAGGCACATCGGACAGGGCTCGCACGAGGTGATCAGGACGCAGCCTTCGAGGGAGAAGGTGTCCAGCTCCTTGCAGGCGGCGCGCATCGCGCTCACCTCGGCGTGCGCGGTCGGGTCCAGGTTGGCGGTGACCTGGTTGTTCCCGACGGCGACGATCTCGCTGCCCCTGGCGACCAGCGCGCCGAAGGGGCCGCCGCCGTTCGCCACGCTGTTGGTGGCCAGCTTGATGGCCTCGTCCATCCAGGCGCGCTGGAGTTCCTGGATTCTGATCTCTTCGGTGTGCGCGGTCATGATCGCTCCTTTTGGAGAAGGGTGGGGGATTTTCCGGATGCTCTGCCTGTGCGGAGCACCGCATCCGGGACGACAAGGGGCCCGCGGAGGCCGTCTTGAGGTCGGTGCCGTCGGCGGTGCCGGTGGGTGCTCGGGGCGGGAGCGTCCGGCGGGGGCGGGTCGAACGCGGGGGAGGGGCCGGCGTCGGAGCCCATCTCCCGGTGGCCTTCGGCCGGGACGTGCGTACGGCGGTCAGGTCGGGCGGCGTCCGTGACGCGCGGCCCGGGTGGGGGCGTCTGCGGCGCGGGTGGCCTCCGGCGTCCCGCGGGGTCCGACGGGGTTGGTGCGGGGCCGGCACCTCTTCCGGTCGGGTCCGTCCGACGGGGGATGCGGGCGGCGGATCGCCTGGTTCCCAGGGGATCCGGCCCGTGCGTGGGCCGGCGGATTCCGGACGTCGGGTTGCACGTTGACGGTGACACCCGGACCGGGGCAGGCGGTCCCGGTGTGCGGGCCGGATATCGACTCAGTCAAGGCTTTCCCTTCGTTCCGTGAGATGTCGGGAAGAGCGAGTTCCCGACCGGAAATCCGGCATCACACGAACACCTCTCGCATGTGGCCGCCGTGCGGACACGACAGACACGACCCCCCGCTGCATTGCGACTTGTGAGGAGTACACAGCCAACCGGCCGGAATCAGCTAGGGGGCGAAGACATGAAAACTCCGCAGGCTGAGAGCAGCTCTTCGTAGACTTCTACGAGAGTTGGTCCGCGCGTCATGTCACCGCTGGTTATTAGTCCAGCGGCCGGGTCGGCGGTGCGGATTCGGCGGCCCCGAGGGACGCGGCACCGGGCGGCGGAGGCGGAGCGGAACGCCGGCCGGCCCTCAGGATATGGCGCGATCACGTCGGTGGGTGCGTTCCGGCCGCCGTCCGCGGCGGGGCGTTCCTGGCGCAGGTGGTCTCCGATGTGCCAGGGGACAGGTGGAGGTCCCACCCGCCGACGCAGTTGATGGAGAGGGTCATCTGGCGGGCGACGCCGGCCCGGACGACGCCTCCGCAGGCGGCGCAGCCCAACGGGCGGGTCTCGCCGTTGGCGAGGAGGAGGGTGGGCGGGACCGTCTCGTGGGTACCGGCGCCGGAGGGGGATGAAGCTCCGATGGAGACCCGCGGGTTCGGTGGGTTCGTCCAGCCGGATCCGCTCGGTTTCGGCGTGGACGTCGTTGTGGTCTGCTCCGGCCCACGGGGGATGCGGGCATCGGTTCGGTCAGGGGGCCGCATGCGATGCCGAGGTGCTGCAGCGCGGAACAGATGACCGTTCCGTCGGGCGCGTCGCGCCGGTCGGGAATGCGGTCGTCGAGTTCCGCGGTCACGGTGATGCCGGGGCCGGGCCGGGCGATCTCGATGTTCCGGGCGGACAACGTCCGGGACGAGGTTCTTTCCTTCGTGCCGGGTGACGTCGGGAGCTTTTCCATCGGCCCGGCTCGCCCACGGGCCCGGTCCTGTCGGTACGCGGATCCGCGGGGCGGCGGGAATGCCGGAACTCGCCCCGAAATCGCCGTGGCTGTTCCGCCGGAACGGCGAAACGGGCGGTGGGCCGGGAAATGGCGTCCACGGGTTTCGTGCGATCGCGGACCTCCGCCCCGACGGTGCCCGGACCGGCATCGAGGACCGTCGTACGGCCCCGGTACGGGCCCGCGTCAGAAGCGCAGGGCCGCCGCGACCGGGAGGTGGTCGCTCGGCGTGCGCGGGAGGGTCCATGCCGAGACCGGGGTCAGGTCCCGGACGAGGATCTGGTCGATCCGGGCCACCGGCAGCGCCGCCGGCCAGCTGAAACCGAAGCCCGCCCCCGCCGCCTGGGCGGGGGTGAAACGGTTCGTCACGCCCGCCAGGGCGTCGTCCTCCGTGGTGCCGTTGAGGTCCCCCATGAGGACGGCCCGTCCCCCCGGACCGGCCCGCAGCACGGCCGCCAGGCGGCGGGCCGCCGCGTCCCTCCGCCCGGTGGCGAAACCGCCCGCGCCCAGCCGGACCGAGGGCAGGTGGGCGACGTAGACGGTGACGGGCCCGCGCGGGGTGTCGGCCGTGGCGCGCAGCACCAGCCGCCACGGCACCACCGGCGTCGCGTCCACGTCGCGCAACGGGAAGGTGCTCTAGAGCCCGACCGTGCCCTCGACGGCGTGGTACGGGTGGCTCGGCGCCAGCGCCCGTTCGTACGCGCCCGTCGCGGGCGGCGTCAGCTCCTGCAGCGCGATCAGCTGCGCCCCGGACGCGGCGACGGCCCGCGCGGTGCCCGCCGGGTCGGGGTTGGCGTCGTCCACGTTGTGGGTGGCCACCGTGAGGTCGGCCGGGCCGTCGCCGCTCCGGTCACCGGCCAGGGTGCGCCCGTGGAGCAGGCCCCACACGAGCGCGGGCAGCAGGACGGCGCCGAGCGCGAGTCGGGAACGCCGCAGCAGGGCGGCCGCCAGCAGCGGCAGCACCAGCAGCCCGGTCCACGGCAGGAAGGTCTGTACGAGACTCCGGGCGTGCCCGGCCGCGGCCCCGCCCGGGAGTCGTCGGTGCAGCAGCATCAGGAGGGCGGCGAGGACCGCGAGGGCCGCGGTGATCCCCCCGCGACGGAGGCCGGAGGGAGGACGAGGGGTCCCGGAGCGCGTGGTCACGTACGCGAGGACGCCCGTGCGCGCCGCCGGGTTCTCGCGCGACGGCGCCCGGTCACACCCCCATCGGGGCGTGCAGTTCCACGGTGATCTCCACCTCCACGGGGGCGTCCAGCGGCAGCACCGCCACCCCGACCGCGCTGCGCGCGTGGATGCCCGCGTCGCCGAAGGCCGTACCGAGGAGCTCGCTCGCGCCGTTGACCACGCCCGGCTGCCCGGTGAAGCCGGGGGAGCTGGCCACGAAGCCGACCACCTTCACCACCCGCTTCACGGCGGACAGGTCCCCGGCCACCGACGCGACGGCGGCCAGCGCGTTCAGCGCGCACCGCTGCGCCAGCTCCTTGGCCAGGTCGGCGCCCACCTCGGCCCCGACCTTGCCGGTCACCGGCAGGGCGCCGTCCACCATGGGCAGTTGGCCGGAGGTGTGGACGTAGTGCCCGCTGACGACCGCCGGCACGTACACGGCGACGGGCGCGGGGGCCGGGGGGAGCTCCAGCCCGGCCGCGGCCAGGCGTTCTTCGGGGGTGGTGCGGGTGGCGGTCACGACGGGCTCCTCCGGGGGGAAGCGGATCAGTGCTTCGACCATGCCCGCATCCCGCGCCGAAAGCCGGTGAAAGCACTCCTCCATCAGGGTGGGATCGGGCGGCCCGCCGCCGGTCGGGGTGGCCGTCCGGGTGAGCCGGATCCACCGCCGGCCCCATCCGCCCGCCCGATCCGCCGCCCGCCCGGATCCGCCCGCCCCCTCACGGCCGCGTCACGCGCACCTGGTAGCTGCCGTCGCGCAGCTCGCCCACCACCGAGACGCTGACCCCCGCCTTCTCGTCGGTGAAGGTCTCGCCCGGCCGGTACGGGGCGTCCGACAGTTCCGCGTGCACGTTGGGCCGCCGCGTACAGCCGCCGCTCCCGCTCACGCTGTCCGCGACCGTCACCGGGCCGCGCCCGGTGTCCACCTCGGAGTCCACCTTGTAGATGAGCACGCCGGGCTTGCAGACGGCCTCGTCGTTCCCGGCCCGGGTACGGACCTCCACGGCGTATCCGGCGCTCTCCGACAGCGGGACGAAGGCCAGCTTGGTCCCGCCCTCGACGGCCAGCGGCGACAGGACGTGGTCGCTGACCCCCGATGCGGAGGCGCAGCTGACCTGCGAGCCGTCGAGCCAGCCCAGCTTCCACTTGTGCCAGCCGAGGAGGTCGTTGTTGGCTCCCCAGTCCTCGCTCATGATGTCCCAGTGGCCGACCGTGCCGCCCCCGTCCGGGGTGTAGAGGTCGGGCAGCCCGAAGACGTGCCCGTTCTCGTGCGGGAGCACCCGGTAGCCGGTCTCCCGGTAGGTGCCGGAGCCGTCGTCCTGCCGGCTGTAGACGAAGGACGTGTTCGCGAGCGGCACCCCGTCGGCCATCGGGGCCTCTCCGTTGCCGGAGAAGGTGACCGACAGGACGGTGTCCAGGGCGGACGGTCCCGCGTTCGGGGTGACCAGTACGTTGATCAGGTCGTACCGGCTGAAGTCCACCTCGGAGTCGGCGGCCCTCGCGATGTCTTCGACGAGCCGCCGATAGCCGGGCTCGTAGGCGGAGCCCCGTTCGATCCCGTACGCCGCGAAGGGCATCGGCATCCGCAGCCAGTTCCGTATCGGGGCCTCGGCCCGGTAGGTGAGCCGCCCGTAGGAGCTGGTGCGGAACCAGTCGGAGGTCTGGGGGAAGAACTCCGCCAGCCGGTCCAGTGCCGAGCCCTCGCCCTTGGCGTCCGGGAAGTCGATCATCAGGTTCAGTGCGCGGACCTCGCCGGTGGACCGGGAGTACCCGGGGGGCGTCGGCAGGCCCTCCGACATCTGGACGCCCATGGTCCCGGCGATCCGGCAGGGCGCCAGGACGGACTCCGCGCTGGCCGCGACCGGGCCGGAGGCCGAGTGGCTGCGGCCGGATATGCCGGTGCTGGCGGTGGCGGTGACGCCCAGGGCCAGTGCCGTCAGGCCGATGTAGGCGCCGGTGCGGCAGGGTCTGCGTATCCGGTGGCGGGTCTGCGGCATGGAGATCGCCTTCGGGTCCGCGGCAGCCGGCCGGGTCCGGACTGCGCTCTGTGCGCTCACCCTCCGTCGGCCGCGGCGCACCCGCCCGTCGGAAGCGCCCAAACGAGACGAAACAGCCCAAATCTATATGTGGTCGGGGTCACACTCAAGAGTGAAATAACCGGGGACGCAATCCCCGTTTGCATGGGAGTCCCGCTAAGCGGGGAGCGGCTCCCCGTTTGGTGGTGCCGATTGGTCCGTACGAGTCCCAGCCCCAGGGAGGCCCCGGATGAAGAGCTCCAGCCGTACGCCGGCGACCGCCCCCGAGGCGTCCGCGGACCTCGGCGCCCCCGCCGCCTGCTCCGCCGCGACCCCCGGCCGGGTCCCGAAGCCGCGCGCCGACGCGGTGCGCAACCGGGAGCGGATCCTGGCGGCGGCCCGCGAGATGCTGGTGGAGACCGGCGCGGAGGCCCCGCTCGACGAGATCGCCCGCCGCGCGGGCGTGGGCAACGCCACCCTCTACCGGCACTTCCCCGACCGGGCCGCCCTCGTCCACCACGTGGTGCTCTACGTGATGGACCGGGTCACGGCCCAGGCCGAGGACTCCCTGGCCGAGGAGCCGGACGCCTTCGCCGCGCTCTGCCGCTTCACGCACGCCGCGGCCGACGAGCGGATCGGCGCCCTGTGCCCCATGCTCTCCGCCGACTTCGACCGCGACCACCCCGAACTCCTGGCCGCCCGCGACGCGTTGGAGACGGCCGTGGAAACCCTGGTCGCCACCGGCCGGCGTGAGGGGCTGCTGCGCACCGACATCGGCGTGGGTGACCTGATGGTGGCCCTGTCCCAGCTCAGCCGCCCCCTGCCGGGGACGGACTGCATGGGCGCGGACCGCTTCGTCCACCGCCACCTCCAGCTCTTCCTCGACGGGCTGAGGGCTCCGGCCCGCTCCCAACTGCCGGGCGCCGCAACCACGTTGCAAGACCTGAGGCGTAAAACCATGTGACGCGACCAACCGGCATCACCTAGCTTCGACACCGCATTTCGGTTCTTAGTAGTTCCTTTCAGTCATTCCGCACAGTGAAGTGGGTACCCCCATGTCCAAAACAGCCGCGGCCCCCGCGCCGGCCGGCGCCGATCCCAGTCGCTGGAAGGCCCTGGTCTTCATCGCGCTGGCGCAGCTGATGGTCGTCCTCGACGCGACCATCGTGAACATCGCGCTCCCCTCCGCCCAGACCGACCTCGGCATCTCGGACGGCAACCGCCAGTGGGTCATCACCGCGTACGCGCTGGCCTTCGGCGGACTGCTGCTCTTCGGCGGCCGCATCGCCGACAAGTGGGGCCGCAAGAACGCCTTCATCACCGGTCTCGCCGGCTTCGCCCTGGCCTCCGCGCTGGGCGGCGCGGCGACCGGTGAGGCGATGATGCTCGGTGCCCGCGCCCTGCAGGGCGCCTTCGGCGCGCTGCTCGCCCCGGCCGCGCTCTCCCTCCTGGCCGTCACCTTCACCGACGCCAAGGAGCGCGCCAAGGCCTTCGGCATCTACGGAGCGATCGCGGGCGGCGGCGGCGCCGTCGGCCTGATCCTCGGCGGATTCCTCACCGAGTACCTCAACTGGCGCTGGACCTTCTTCGTCAACATCCCCTTCGCGATCGTCGCGGCGGCCGGTGCCTGGATGGTCATCCGCGAGCCGGCCGGCTCCCGCAACAGCGCCCGCCTCGACGTCCCGGGCGTGATCCTCTCGACCCTGGGCCTGGTCTCGCTCGTGTACGGGTTCACCCGCGCCGAGTCCGCGGGCTGGTCGGACGGGATCACCGTGTCCCTGTTCATCGCCTCCGCCGCGCTGCTCCTGGCCTTCGTGGCCGTCGAGTCCAAGGTGAAGTCCCCGCTGCTGCCGCTGCGCGTGCTGCTGGAGCGCAACCGCGGCGGCGTCTACCTCTCGCTGGGTCTCGCCGTCATCGCGATGTTCGGCCTGTTCCTCTTCCTCACCTACTACCTCCAGGTCGTGAAGGGCTTCTCGCCCGTCAAGACCGGCTTCGCCTTCCTGCCGATGATCGCGGGCATGATCACGGGGTCCACCCAGATCGGCGCCCGCCTGATGACCCGCGTCGCGCCGCGGCTGCTGATGGGACCGGGCTTCCTGCTCGCCGCCACCGGCATGCTGCTGCTGACCCAGCTGGAGGTCGGCTCCTCGTACCCGGCGCTGATCCTGCCGGCTCAGCTGCTGCTGGGCCTGGGCATGGGCACCGCCCTCATGCCGGCCATGTCCCTGGCCACGTACGGGGTGGACCCGGCCGACGCCGGCGTCGCCTCGGCCATGGTCAACACCTCCCAGCAGGTCGGCGGCGCGATCGGCACCGCCCTGCTGAACACCATCGCCGCCTCGGCGACCACCGCGTACCTGACCGACCACGCGGCCCAGGCCGCGGCGGGCGGCGCGGCCGGGAAGCTGGTCCAGGCCCAGGCCATGGTGGAGGGCTACTCCGCCGCGATCTGGTGGGCCGTCGGCATCCTGGCGATCAGCGCGACCATCGCGTTCACCCTGATCAACACGGGCCGTCCCGGCTCCGGCGGCCCGGTGGCCACCGGCGCGGGCGCCGGCTCCGAGGACGCCGGGCTCAAGGTTCCGGTGATCGCCCACTGACGGGGGCGCCCGCGGTACGGGAATGACTGATCACCCCGCTTCGTTCAAATTTGAACGAAGCGGGGTTAGTCTTTGTGGGGCGGTACCGCACCGCCCGCCGCGGCCCCGCGCCGACGACCGAGGAGCGCCCCGATGACCACCGCCACCCCCCGCATGCCGGCGCTGTACCTCAGTCACGGGGCCCCGCCGCTCGCCGACGACCCGCTCTGGCCGTCCGAGCTCGCCGCCTGGTCCGCGGACCTGCCCCGGCCGCGCGCGATCCTGATGGTCTCCGCCCACTGGGAGGAGGCCCCGCTCGCCCTCGGCGCCGTCGAACCGGTGCCGCTCGTCCACGACTTCTGGGGCTTCCCCGAGCACTACTACCGCGTCCGCTACGGGGCCCCCGGCGCCCCGGAGCTGGCCGCCTCGGTCCGCAAGCTGCTCCGGGCCCCCGGCACTCCCGTCCAGGACATCCCGGACCGCGGCCTGGACCACGGCGCGTACGTCCCGCTCGTGGAGATGTACCCCGACGCCGACGTACCGGTGCTCCAGATATCCCTGCCCACCCTGGATCCGGCCCGGCTCATGGACATCGGCCGCAAGCTCGCACCGCTGCGCGACGAGGGCGTACTGATCGTCGGCAGCGGCTTCTTCACCCACAACCTGGCCGCCCTGCGGCACACCGGCCCCGGCGTGCCCGGCTGGTCGGCGGAGTTCGACGCGTGGGGCCGCGAGGCCCTGGACGCCCGCGACGTGGACGCCCTGCTCGACTTCGAGGCCAAGTCCCCGGCGGGCCGCCTCGCCCACCCCCGCACGGAACACTTCGCCCCGCTCTTCGTCACCCTCGGCGCCGCCGAAGCCGACCTCGACGCCCAGCGGACCCCGGTGGACGGCTTCTGGATGGGCCTCTCGAAGCGCTCCCTCCAGTTCGGCTAGACCCCCCGGCGGGGCCCGGTGATCTCCTCGCCGATGGTGAACCCCTTGGCGGGGCCCTCCGGGACGGTGGCGCCGGATCCGTAGGCGGTCCTGACCTCGTCGGCGTGGATGGCCGCCTCGGGGTCGGGCGCGCTGAGCACGGTGACGGTGCCGCCGTCGTCGTGGTCGTCGATCAGGACGTGGACGGGGATCCCCGCGCGCGCGTAGGCGCGACGGTCGCGGGTGATGCCGTCACTGCCGGGGGAGACGACCTCGACGATCAGGCGGACGGCCGAGGCGTCGATCCCGAGCCCGTCCTCGGTGACGTGCTCCTCGGCGTCCTCCAGGGTGATGATCGACCCTCCGACGCCAAGGAGCGCGTGCCCCATGCCGGTGGGATATGCCGACACCTCACCCGGACGGGTGGGATGGGCACGGGGCGAGCCCGGAGCAAGGATGTCGAAAATGTTCTGGTTGTCGCGTATCCGGGTATTCGATCGTCAGTCCAGGCAACCGGGAGCCGGTACGGCCCGTCTTCAGGGGCGGAAGTGCGGCCGGGAGCGGCACCGGGACCGAGTGGAAAGCGCCGTACGGATGTGACGGCGGTCTCACCGGCGCGGTGGCCGGGCCGGTCGGCGAGGGCGTGCGCAGCGGCCTTCACCCCCTGCCTGACCTGCACCTCCGCGAGTTCCCGCAACATCTCTGTCAGCTCCGTGTAAAGAGCGGCGGGGCAGGATACTGCAAGATCTCGGAAAACAGGGACCGGCTGGGGAATTCTGTCCCGATTCCAGTCGTTGTTTCCTTCGGAAGCGGGCACTCGGGAGAGTGTCCGAGGACGCACCGCGACCGACTCACCGCATCGCAAGGGAGCACGCATGGCAACCCGCGCCGTCGCCCGTCGTCAGTCCACGAGCAGCGCCCGCGCTGTGGGCGGGGAGATCGCCGATCGCGACCTGGTCGGCATGTACCTCGACGAGATCGCGCGCACCCCGCTGCTCGACGCCGCCAGGGAAGTGGAGCTCTCGCAGATCATCGAGGCGGGCGTGTACGCCCGGCAGATCCTCGACGAGGCGACGGAGCGCGAGGGGGACGCCCCCGCGCGCGAGGAGCTGGAGGCCCTGGCCGCCGAAGGCGAGCGCGCCAAGGAAGTCTTCATCCGTTCCAACCTCCGCCTGGTCGTGGCCGTCGCCCGCCGCTATCCGCGCAGCGGACTGCCCCTCCTCGACCTCATCCAGGAGGGCAACGCCGGCCTGGTGCGCGCCGTCGAGAAGTTCGACTACGCCAAGGGCTTCAAGTTCTCCACGTACGCCACGTGGTGGATCCGCCAGGCCATCACCCGCTCCATCGCCGACCAGTCCCGCACCATCCGCCTCCCCGTCCACCTGGTCGAGGAACTCGGCCGGATCCGCCGGGTGCAGCGCGAGTTCAACCGCGAGAACGGCCGCGAGCCGGAGCACGCCGAGATCGCCGCCGAACTCGACTCCACCGAGAAGCGCGTCGGCGACGTCCTCGACTGGGCGCGTGACCCGGTCAGCCTCAACATGTCGGTGGACGACGACGGTGACACCCAGTTCGGCGACCTGCTGGAGGACACCTCGGCGATCTCGCCCGAGCAGTCCGTGCTCTCGCTGCTGCGCAGCGAGGAGCTGGAGGACCTCCTCGGCAAGCTGGACCAGCGCACGGCGTCCATCATCAAGATGCGGTACGGCATCGAGGACGGCCGCGAGCGGACCCTGACGGAGGTCGGCAAGCAGCACGGCCTCACCCGCGAGAGGATCCGGCAGATCGAGAAGCACGCGCTGCTCGAACTCAAGCGCATGGCCCGCGACACCGGCTTCGACGCCGTGGCCTGACCGGCCCGCGTCGAGCCCCCCGGACGAGCCCCGGCACCTAACCCCCCCCCAGGTGCCGGGGCTCCCTCATTCCCGCCCCGCGCCGTCCCCGTCCGGGCCGCCCGCCCTCGCCTCTGCCTCCACCCCCGCTCCTGCCCCCGCCCCCGCCGCCAGCCGGCCGGCCAGCGTCCGCGCGCTGCGCGCCAGGGACTCCGGCCCGCGCACCGTGAACGGCACCCCCGTCAGCGCCAGCCGCGCCGCCACCCACTCCGGGGCGTCCCCGCTCTCGAAGCGCACGAGGGAGCCCTCCCCCTCCGCCACGGCCCTCTCGCGCAGCCACCCCGGCAGTTCCTGCGGCGGCGCGGCGAAGGACACCTCGACCGGGTACGTCTCCCCGCCCCGCAGCCCGCGCCGCACGAACGCGGCCGCGTCCATGGGCAGCTCCCGCGGGGCGAACCGGGCCCCCGTCGCGAACGGTTCGCTCACCCGGTCCACGCGGAAGGTCCGCCAGTCCTCCCGCTCCAGGTCGTAGGCCACCAGGTACCAGCGGCTGCCCGTGCTCACCAGCCGGTACGGCTCCACCAGCCGCCGCGAATCGGCCCCGTCCCGCGCCCGGTAGGCGAACCGCAGCCGCTCCGGGCCGGCCACCGCCCCCGCCATCGTCGTCAGCGTGCGCGGGTCCACGCTCGGGCCGTCGCCCCGCGTCAGCGCGACCGTCGCCGACTGCAGGGCGCCCACCCGGTGCCGCAGCCGGGACGGAAGGACCTGCTCCAGCTTCGCCAGAGCCCGTACGGAGGCCTCCTCCACCCCCTCGATCGCATGCCCGGCGCCCGCCCGCAGTCCCACCGCGATCGCCACCGCCTCCTCGTCGTCGAGCAGCAGCGGCGGCATCGCGGCGCCCGCCACCAGCCGGTACCCGCCCTCCGCGCCCCGCGAGGCCTCCACCGGGTACCCGAGGTCGCGCAGCCGCTCGATGTCCCGCCGGATCGTCCGCGCGCTCACCTCCAGCCGGACCGCCAGCTCACTGCCCGGCCATTCGCGGGGGGTCTGGAGCAGGGACAGCAGGGTGAGCAGCCGAGCAGGGGTGTCGTTCATGGATCCAGATTGCCAGCGAATGCGGACACCATCTGACCTACATCCCGTCTAGGTTTCTCTCCATGAGCACCGAGACGTCCAAGACATCGCCCGAAAGAACGAACGGGCCCGTACGAGAAGAGCGGAACACCGCCCCGGCAGAAGCAACAGGCTCACCCGCCGACCCGCGCCGCTGGCTGGCGCTCGCCATCGTGATGACCGCGGCCTTCATGGACCTGGTCGACGTCACGATCGTCAACATCGCGATACCGAGCATGCGCCAGGACTTCGGCGCCTCCACCAGCGCGATCCAGTGGATCACCGCCGGGTACGCCCTCGCCTTCGCGGCGGGCCTGATCACGGGCGGCCGTCTCGGCGACATCTACGGGCGCAAGCGCCTCTTCCTCCTCGGGGTCGCCGGCTTCACGGCCGCCTCGCTGCTCTGCGGCATCGCCGCCGACCCCTCCATGCTCGTCGCCTCCCGCATCCTCCAGGGAGCGATGGCGGCCATGATGGTCCCGCAGGTCCTGGCGATCATCCACGTCACCTTCCCGCCGCACGAGCGGGGCAAGGCCTTCGGCATGTTCGGCGCGATCATCGGCCTCGGTGCCGTCTCGGGCCCGATGCTCGGCGCACTGCTCACCGAGTGGAACATCTTCGGCCTCGAATGGCGCCCGATCTTCCTGATCAACCTGCCCGTCGGCATCGCCGCCATCCTCATGGGCCGCAGGTTCATCACCGAGTCCAAGGCCCCCAAGGCCCTGCGCCTCGACCTGGTCGGCGTCGTGCTCGCCACCCTCGCGCTGGTCATGCTGATCTTCCCGCTCACCCACGGCCGGGAGAACGACTGGCCGCTGTGGGGCTTCGTCTGCATGGGCCTGGCGCCCGTCGTCTTCGCCGCCTTCGTCCTCTACGAGAAGTACAAGATCCGCAAGGACGGCTCCCCGCTCGTCGAGCTGTCCCTCTTCAAGGTCAAGAGCTTCGCCGGCGGTATCGCCGTCCAGCTGACCTTCGGCATCGCGACCGGCATCTTCTTCCTCGTCTGGACGCTCTACATGCAGATGGGCCTCGGCTGGAGCGCCCTGCGCGCGGGCACCACCGGCATCCCCTTCTCGATCGCCGTCTCGGTGGCCGCGGGCATCTCCGTCCAGAAGCT
The DNA here is from genome assembly GCF_055581065.1 of Streptomyces sp. NPDC031479. Classification (NCBI taxonomy): domain Bacteria; kingdom Bacillati; phylum Actinomycetota; class Actinomycetes; order Kitasatosporales; family Streptomycetaceae; genus Streptomyces; species Streptomyces sp. NPDC031479. The sequence goes on along the minus strand of NZ_JBVIKC010000022.1, from coordinate 14,497 downwards.
CGTCCCGCGCTTCGGCCGCAAGGTGCTCCAGGCGGGGGCGCTGCTCATGGCCGCCGGTCTGCTCCTCTACATCTGGGAGTCCGACCACTACGGCATGGGCATCGCGTCCTGGCAGATGGCGGCCCCGCTGATCGTCATGGGCCTGGGCATGGGCCTGATCGTGGCGCCGCTGACCGACACCGTGCTCTCCCAGGTGCCGCGCGAGCACGCCGGATCGGCCTCCGGCCTGATCAACACCACCGGCCAGATGGGCAACGCCCTGGGCCTCGGCCTGACCTCCGTCGTCTTCTTCGGTGTGCTCGACGACGACATGATCTACGGTCCGCCCTACGTCGAGGCCTTCCGCAGCGCCCTGTGGTGGGTCGTGGCGGTCCTCGTCCTGATCTTCGCGGTGATGTTCCTGCTGCCGCGCAAGCAGGTCTCGATGGCCGACCAGCAGCGCGAGTACGAGAGCGGGGGCGGCGGCGAGGACGCGGTCGCCCCGGCCCCGGCCCCGGCCCCGGCCCCGGCCCCGGCCGCCTAGGCCCCGGCCCGCGCACGGACATGCCCGCCCTTGTGAGCGGGCATGTCCGTTTAGATTGGTTTTATCCCCCGTGTGTGGGTACCGTCGGAGGCAAGGTCACACAACCGGGCATCGAACGGATGTAAACCCACATGTACGCACCCGAGCGCCAACAGGAGATCCTGCGCCTCGCACGCGAAGCCGGACGGGTCGACGTGCTCTCCCTCGCCGAGCGGTTCCAGGTCACCTCCGAGACCGTCCGCCGCGACCTCACCGCCCTCGATCGCGCCGGACTGCTGCGCCGTGTCCACGGCGGGGCCATCCCGGCCGGCCGGCTCGGCTTCGAGCCCGACCTCACCTCCCGCGAGACCGCCGCCCCCGACGAGAAGGACCGCATCGCGGCCGCCGCCCTCGCCCGGCTCCCCCTCGGCGGCAGTGTCATCCTCGACGCCGGCAGCACCGTCGCCCGCGTGGCGGCCTCAATGGCCCGCATGGAGACGCTCGCGCTCACCGTGGTCACCCACGCCCTGCCCGTCGCCGCCGGACTCGCCGACCACGCCGGCGTCGACCTCCTCCTCGTCGGGGGCCGCGTCCGTCACCGCACCCTCGCGGCCGTCGACGCCTGGGCCCTGCGCGCCTACTCCGAGATCCGCGCCGACGTCCTCTTCCTCGCGACCAACGGCTTCACCGCCGAGGTCGGCCTGACCACCCCCGACCCCGCCGAGGCCGCCGTCAAGCGGGCCGCGATCGCCGCCGCCCGCCAGGTGGTGCTCCTCGCCGACTCGGCCAAGGCCGGCCAGGAGCGCTTCTCCCGCTTCGGCTCCTTCGCGGACGTGGACGTCCTCATCACCGATACCGGGCTCGACCCGGTCCACCAGGCCCCGATCGAGGCCACCGGTACGGAAGTCGTGCTCGTATGATCCTCACCGTCACCCCCAACCCCTCCCTCGACCGGACCTACGAAGTCCCCGCGCTGGTCCGGGGCGAGGTGCACCGCGCCGCCGCGGACCGGGTCGACCCCGGCGGCAAGGGGGTCAACGTCGCGCGGGCCGTCGCCGCGGCCGGCGTGCACGCCACCGCCGTCCTCCCGCTCGGCGGCGCCACCGGAGCCCTGCTCGCCGAACTCCTTGGTGCCCAGGGCGTGGACGTCACCGCCGTCGCCATCGCCGGAAGGACCCGGTCGAACATCGCGGTCGCCGAACCCGACGGCACCCTCACGAAGATCAACTGCGAGGGTCCGGAGCTCACCGCGGCCGAATCCGCCCTCCTCCTCGACACCGTGCGCACCTGCTCGGCCGACGCCGCCTGGATCGCCTGCTGCGGCAGCCTCCCGCGCGGCCTGGAGCCGCAGTGGTACGCCGAGATCGTCACCCGCGCCCACCAGGCGGGCGCCCGCATCGCCGTCGACACCTCCGGGGCCGCCCTGCTGGCCTCCCTGAAGGCCCGCCCCGACGTCGTCAAGCCCAACGCGGCGGAGCTCGCCGAAGCGGTGGGCCGTCCCCTGGCCACCCTGGGGGACGCGGTCAAGGCCGCCGAGGAACTGATCGGCCTCGGCGCGGGCGTCGTCCTGGCCTCCCTCGGCGAGCGCGGCCAGCTCCTGGTCTCCCGGGACGGGGCCTTCCACGGCACCGCCCCCGTCACGGCGGTCCGCAGCGACGTCGGCGCCGGCGACGCCTCCCTGGCCGGCTTCCTGATCGCGGGAGGCGCCGGCCCCGCCGCCCTCGCCTGCGCCCTGGCCCACGGTGCGGCCGCCGTACAGCTCCCGGGCAGCGCCATGCCGACGCCCGCGGACCTGCGCCCGGACGCGGTCCGCGTCACCGCCGACCCGCCCCTGGACCTCCCCCTGACCGAAGCCTGACCTCCCCCTGACCGGAGCCCGGCCGGAGGCGGAAGTCGGGCCGGAAGCGGGGGGTCCGATCCGGGGCTAGCGGACCCGGGTCCGCAGCTTCATCGCCCCGCGCGCGGCGGCCTCGCTCTCGTAGACCTCGCACATGTGGCGGCCGTCCGGCGTGGCCGTGTGCTCGACCTCCCACAGGCTGAGCTCCGTCCCGTCGAGCAGCACGAAGGAGTGCTCGTACAGGCTGAAACCGGCGTCCCGGCCGTCGGTCAGGCACTGACGGCCGCCGAACGCCTGGGTGATCTGGTGCGCGTAGGCCGAGCGCAGCAGCGCGGCCACCCGCTCCCCGGGGCGGTCGGCGTTCTCCGCCCGGCGCAGCACCCGGCGGGCGTGGTCGGCGGACTGCTCCACCGTGTACTCGCGGTGCCGCTCCCGCGGAGCCGAAGCGGCGAACAGGGCGCCGAGGAGCGCCAGATCGCCGTCGACCCCGTCCTCGCCCCCGCGGTCCCCGAGCGGTGACAGCACGGCGTCCGACGGGGTCTCACCGAAGATCCGGGCCACGGCGAGCCGGAGTCCGTCCTTGCCCGCGTACACCTCGCACCGGGTGCCGCGGTCGCCCTTCAGCCGGTAGGCCAGCTCCCAGAGGGAGACGGCGGCGCCGTCGGGCAGCAGGTAGGTGTGCCGGTGGGTCTCCCGCCACAGCCCCGCCGACGGGCTGTGGTGCGTGGTGTACAGCGAAGAGCTGTGGGCGAGTGCCGTCCCCAGGCGCTCGACCAGCGCGTCCGGTAGGTCGAAGGAGTTGAGGGCGCGGCCCAGGAGTCGCTCGAGGTGCGCCTCGGTTGTCTCGTACGGATCGCTCAAGGTGGGTCTCCAGGCCGTCGCAGCTTGTCACTTCGCGGAAGCACAACGTAGCCCCTGGCTCTGACATCACGTCCGGGGTTCGGTAAAACGTCCGGGAAGTATCAGGGGTTCCCGCCACACCTTCAGGTCAACTTGCGCACGTCTGGGCAGGGTTGGCGCCGTTATGTGGCGATCGGGGGGAATATGGGCGGCATGGCAACGAATACAGTGAGCGTCCCGCGCCAGCAGCGCCGCTCCGGCAACCGCCCCGAGAGCGAACCGGCCCCGCCGTCAAAGGCGTTGGCCTGGCTGCTGGCGATCACCGGGGCCGCCGGACTGCTGGCCTCCTGGGTGATCACCCTCGACAAGTTCCTCCTGCTGGAGGACCCGGACTTCAAGCCCGCGTGCAGCCTCAACCCGGTGGTCTCCTGCGGCAGCGTGATGAAGAGCGAGCAGGCCGCCGCGTTCGGCTTCCCCAACCCGATGCTCGGGCTGGCCGGTTACGCCGTCGTGGTCTGCGTGGCCGCGGGCCTGCTGGCCGGGGCCCGCTACCGGGGCTGGTTCTGGCTGGGACTGAACGCCGGCGCCCTCTTCGGCACCGGCTTCTGTGCCTGGCTGATGCTGCAGTCGCTCTACGGGATCAACGCCCTGTGCCTGTGGTGCTGCCTGGCCTGGACGGCGACGCTGCTGATGTTCTGGGCGGTCACGGCGTACAACGTCCGTGCCGGGATCCTGCCCGCCCCGGGCCCGCTGCGGACCTTCTTCGCCGACTTCGGCTGGGCGCCGCCCGCGCTGCACCTGGGCGTGATCGGCATGCTGATCCTCACCCGGTGGTGGGACTTCTGGACCGGCTGACCCGGGCGGCGGCGCACGTGCGGGGGCCCCGGCGGCCGGACGCCGCCGGGGCCCCGTCACTTCGCTCCACGGGCGCCGTGGCCCTGACGCGGAAGGGGGAGCAGAGATCAGCTGTTGGCGGAGAGGTTGCCGGAGAGGACCGGGATGTTGTCCAGGATGTGCGAGAGCGGCTCGTCGCCCTTGGCCTGGGTGGAGTTCTCGGTGCACTGCTGGTTCTGCGGGTTGGACAGGACGTTGATGTCCTGGACGCCGATGTTGAGCGCGGCGATCAGCGACTGGGCGTTGACCTTGGCGGGCAGGCCGATGCAGGGCTTGTTCAGGGTGCCCTGGACCAGGCCGAGCTGCGGGCTCAGGTTCCCCTCGGTCTTCTGGTTGCCGTAGATCTGGGAGGCGCCGTTGCCGTTGACGGTGTTGACCCCGTTGTCGTTCCCGATGGCCATGGCCGGGGTCGCGATGGCGGCGCCCGCCCCGACGGCGACGGCGGAGACCGCGGCGGCGGTCATGATCTTCTTGAACATCACAGGTCCTTCTTTCGCACGAGTGCCCACGGGTGGAGCGCCCTGGTCAACTGGCCCGTCGGTGGGTTGGTTCCGCCCCTTCACTCAATCGGCCCGTTCGCGCGGAGCTTTTCCCCGGCCCGGGTGAAGCCGTTCCGGACGCCTGCGCGAAGCCCGTACGCAGCCCCTGTGACCTGCCGCGGGCCCGCGTTCCTGTTGCGCTCCGTACGAGGTGTTCGCACGGTGGGTGAAGAAGCGGATCAATCTGTTCCGCTTGTGTGCGACCACAGAAGGAAACTCCATGCACCGCACCAAGCCGTCCCGCGCCCGCGTCCTCGTCCCGTCGGCCCTCGCGGTCGTCATACTGTCCGGCGCGGCCGCCCCCGCGGGCGCCGCGGACGGTTCCGGTGCCGCCGTCACGGAACGGGTGGCCTCCGTGCAGCGGCAGGTGGAGAGGATCGAGGAGAGGGTCGCGGCCGGCCCGATCGACGACCTCCTCGCCGGCCTCACCAAGACGCTGGAGGACCTCCTCAAGTCCCTTACGGGCCTGCTGCCCGCCGGGGTGAACCTGCCGCCGATCCAGCTGCCGAAACTGCCCGCCCTGCCGGACATCCCGGGTCTGCCGGATCTCAAGCTGCCGGCGATCGAGCTCCCCAAGCTCCCGGTCACGGTTCCGGCCCTGCCGGCGACTCCGGCCGTCCCCCCGGTGGACACCCTGGTTCCCGCGATCCCGTCGATCCCGGCGATGCCCGACATTCCCCTCCGCAACTAGCGTGCGCAGGCGGCGGGTTCCGGGTCCGATGGTTACGACTATTGGGCTGAACAGGTCAGATCGGGCCCGGAACCGTGTCGTTTCGGGTGGTGGACCGTTTCGCTCGGTGTGAGCCCCGGGATCGGGGCAGGACATCGAAGAGAAGGTGCACTTCCCATGAACTCTGCTGCCAAGAAGGCCGCCGTGGCCCTGGCCTCCGCCGGTCTCGCCGTTGCCGGTGCCGCGGGCGCCGCGTCCGCCGACTCCTCGGCCGAAGGCGCGGCCGTGGGTTCCCCCGGTGTTCTCTCGGGCAACCTGGCCCAGGTCCCGGTCCACATCCCGGTCAACGTCTGCGGCAACTCCGTGAACATCATCGGCCTGCTGAACCCCGCGTTCGGCAACGTCTGCGTCAACGACTGAGTACGTCCCAGTCGGCACCACACGACCGTGGGCGCCACCGGCCTCGCCGGTGGCGCCCACGGTCATGTCCGGGGCCGGTTCACTGACCGCCGTTGAGCTTCACCCCGCCGAGCAGCGGGGAGGCCTGGGTGGCGCCGTTCGCCAGACCGAGGACCTCGCCGGGGGCGTTGTTGCGGATGGTGTTGACCTTCTGCACGGTGCCGACGGCCTTGTCGACCGTCTCACCCTGCTCGGCCAGACCGTTGCCCACCGTCTGGGGGAGCGACTCGCTGACGGGACCCGCGGCGTTCAGCACCTCGGTCAGCCCGCCCGTCGCGCTCATGGGGGGCATGGAGGCCGGGGCGTCGGCGGCGAAGGCGGGGGTCGCGGCGCCGAGGGCGGCGACGGAGCCGACGACGACAGCGGCGACCTGGGAGAGCTTCATTATCGAAATCCTCTTCTTTTCGTGGGCGGAGGCATAGGCGGCGCCCGTCGCGCCGCTTTCGTCCTGGGTAACGATTACCCGCCGCCACGGAAACGCGGACCGGGCACACGGCAGCGGCCGGAGAATCCGTCAAGGGATTCTCCGGCCGATATTTCTTCCGATTCTTCCGATTCTTCTGATTACCGGTATTCCCGGTCAGGCGACCCGGGACCGCCGGTACAGGATCGCGCCGCCGAGGACCAGCGCCGTGGCGAGGGCCGCCGCGGCTCCGGCCTGGCCGGCCCCGGTCGCGGCCAGCTCCGGTGCCGTCGCGAGGGCGGGAGCCGGAGCCGTCACCGGGACCGGCGCGGGGGCGGTCGTCACGGGGGGCGCCGGCGCGGGGACGGGAGCCGGCACCGGGGGCAGGTGCACCGGGAAGTCGCCGGCGGGAGCCGCCGGAGGCTGGTCGGCCGCGGGCACGGCCTCCCGAACCGGTACGGGGGCGGGCGCGGGGCGCTCCACGGGCTGGCTGCCGTGCGGCGGCCGGGGAGCCGGCGCCTCCTCCTGCGCGGCGGGAGGCGCTTGGGCCGGCGCCGGGACGGGCGCGGGGAGGGTGTGCGGCTGCTCCTCGGGCTGCTGCTCCGGCTGCGGAGGCCGGGGAGCCTCCTGGACCGGGGCGGGGGCGGGGGCGGGCGCCGGGAGGGTGTGCGGCTGCTCCTCCGGCTGCGGGGCGGGTGCCTGCGCTTCCGGGATGTGCGGGGCCGGTGCCGGTGCCGGATGTTCCGCGACCGGCGCCGGGCGGGGCGCGGGGTGCGGGTGCGGCTGGGGCTTCGGCAGGGGCTTGGGCTGCGGGTGGTGCGGGGCGGGGGCCGGCGGGGCCGGGTGGGGTGCGGGGTGCTCGGCGTGGGGCGCGGGCCGGCCGGGGTGGTCGTCGCACTCCTCCTCGCCCTGCGGGCCCCGGTCCTCGTCACCGTGGCCGCCGTAGCCGCCCCGGTCCTCGTGCCGGTCCTGCTGCGGGCGGGGTGCCGCGTGCCGGGGGGCGTGCGCGCGGGGCTCCTCGCGGCCGGCGTTCCCGTAGCCGCGTTCCCCGTCCTGGCGCCGGTCGGGCAGGGCGTGCCGGCCGCCCGGGTGCTGCTCGCGCTCGTCGCGCTCGTCGAGGTAGCGCTCCAGGGCCGCGGAGTTCTCGGGGCTCAGGTAGCGCTCGTAGTCGTGGCCGGCGTCGGAGCCGGTCGTGCTGACGCAGGTGTTCCCCATGGCGGGGTTGAGCGCGGCGCCCCCGTCCACGCTGTTGCCGCACACGTTGGGCGCGAACGTGATCGGTACCGAGACGCTGTTGCCGGCCAGCACACCCGGCGAATGAGAGGCCTCGGACATCGCCCCGGGATACGCGTAGGCCGCGCCGGCCGCGATCGACAGCAGGCTGGAGGCGGCCGCCGCCGTGAGCACCCCCTTGCCGAGTACCTGTCGGCTCAGTACCTGTCGCATGGGTCCTTCCCTGTCTACCGGCGCGGTGGCCGGTGCTCAATCGAAGACGGCCTCGGAGTGCACCGCCGTGCACTCCGAGGCCACCCGAGGAGGTCTGCCCTGGTGGGCACAGGCGCTGCGTCAGGCGTTGACGCAGGTGTTGCCGAACGCGGGGTTCAGCAGCGCGATCACGTTGACGGTGTTGCCGCACACGTTCACCGGGACGTGCACCGGGACCTGGACGAGGTTGCCCGACAGCACACCGGGGGAGCCGACGGCCTGGCCCGCGGCGCCCGCGTCAGCCATGGCGGGGGCGGCGGCACCGGCTGCCATCAGGATGCCGGCGGCCAGGACGACTGCCTTCTTGTAGGTCATTTGATTTCAATCCTTCCCGCAGAGGTGTATCCGCTGCACACATAACAACGAGCGGCCGGGGAAAAGGAAACCGGGATTTTCCGGAGGGTGTGGACGAATTCACTCCGATGGTCCGGCCGCTCGTCCGTACAATTCCCGCCCCTATTTGCGGTGGTGGAATTGGCGCGGGCCCGGCATGCGGCGAGGCCGCCGCGCCCCGAGGGTGCGGCGGCCTCGCTGGCGCGGGGCGCTGGGTGCGGTCAGCTGCCGGCGGAGGCGTTGCCGGAGAGGACCGGGATGTTGTCCAGGATGTGCGAGAGGGCCTCGTCGCCCTTGGCCTGGGTGGAGTTCTCGGTGCACTGCTGGTTCTGCGGGCTGGACAGGACCGGGATGTCCTGGACGCCGACGTTGATGAGGGCCAGCACCGACTGGACGTTGGCCTTGGCCGGCAGGGCGATGCAGGGCTTGTTGAAGGAGCCCTGGATCAGCGCCATCTGCGGGCTCATGTTGCCGTAGGTGGCCTGGTTGCCGTAGATCTGCGCGGAGTTGTTGCCGTTCACGGTGTTGACGCCGTTGTCGTTCCCGATGGCCATCGCCTGCGGGGCCATGGCGGCACCGAGACCCACGACGGAGGCGGCAACCGCTGCGCCGGCCACAAACTTCTTGATCATTATTGTCCCTTTTTTGCAGGATTGCCCGGTACAGGAGCACCCGGATCAACGGCCCGCCCCCGGACCGGGTTGCGTGACTTCACTCGGATGCCGCCGTTTCGGGCGGCGCGGTTGACGCTCAGGCGTTCACGCGGGGGCTGCCGGACGAGGGGGCGGGCGGGGCGGGTTGCCGCTCGGACGCCGGGGGGCCGGCGGCGACGCCGTCCGCCGTCACCCCGCCCCCGTCGTGCGCGGAGGCGGATCCCGCGCCGCCCGGCGGCCGTCGCGGCGCTCGCGACGGCCGTGGTGGTGCCGCGCGCCGGCCTCGTCCTCTTCCCCGTTTTTCCTTTCGGGTTCGAACGGTGGTGCACCCATAACGACCCGCTCGACACGAGGGTGCGATTCATCGCCCAAAAGGCCGTACGAGCGAGTCCGGCGTGATTTCCAGCCTGATTTCTGACAAAGTGCACTCCTGTTTTGTCCCCTTGATCGAAAATGGAGACAGGCGTCATGGGTTCCTCCCGCAGAATCCTCGGCACAGTCGGCCTGCTGTCCTGCCTCACGCTTTCCGCACTCGTCCCCGTGGCGGAAGCCGCCGCACCACCGTCCCCTTCCGCCGCCGCCCGTGAATCACCCAGGATCCCCTTCACGCAGCGTTACCAGGCGGTCCAGCGCGGAGGCCTGGTACGGGCCTCCAACTCCTCGATCAGCTGCCGCTCGGCCGAGTCCCCCCAGGCCGAGCCGTGCCCGGAGGTGCAGAAGGGGGCGGCCGGGGTCAACGGCGACTTCGAGATGTTCTACGACGAGGTCGACAAGGACCCCGACACCTACAACTCCACCCGGGCCGAACTCAAGGTGCCGCAGGGCGCGAAGGTCTCCTACGCCCGGCTGTACTGGGGCGGGAACCTGCGCGTGGGCGAGCAGAAGCCGCCCGAGGACAACGGCCGGGTGCTGGTCGCCGAACCGGGCGGCGCCTACAAGGCGGTGCTCGCCGACACCGTGGTCGGTCACCACACCGACGCGGGCAGCGACGCCTACCAGGCCTCGGCCGACGTGACCCCGATGGTGCGCAAGGGGGGCGCGGGGATGTGGACGGTCGCCCAGCTCAACATCGCCATGGGGCACTCGGAGGCGGGTGCCTGGGGCGGCTGGACCCTGGTCGTGGCGTACGAGCACCCCCAGGAGCCGCTGCGCCGGATCTCCCTGTGGGACGGCTTCGAATCGCTGGCCGCCGGGGCCGGGGAGGCCGCCGGGGAGACGGTGGAGATCGCGGGGCTGAACGCGCCGGCCGGGTCGGCGGGACGCGCCGGAGTGGTGGCGTACGACGGGGACCGCGGGACCCTCGGGGACTCGCTCACGGTGACCGCCGACAGTGGCCGCCGGATCAGCATCAGCGATGCCGAAAACCCTTTCAATGATGTGATGAATTCTACTGTCACAGAATTCGGACGTCCCTCGTTCGTGCGACAGCCCGAACATATGAATAACCTCGGATATGACGCGGACGTGTTCGATCTGAGCCCCGCCCTGTCCGGGGGCGCCCATACCCTGAACTTCAGGTTCACGGGCGAAAGCCAGGGTCAATTCCTCGGTGTGCTCTTCGTTCAGACAGACGCGCGCCGCTGAACGCAGGAGACCACTCCCCGTGCGGAAACAGTCCTCACCAGCCCCCACACCTGCCCCGGAGCCCCTGACCGTCCTGCACCTCGTGCAGCCCGTCGACGGCGGAGTCGCCCGGGTCGTCACCGACCTCGTACGGGCCCAGGCCGCCGCCGGACTGCGGGTCCTCGTCGGCTGCCCGCGCGGCGGGCGGCTCACCGACGACGCCCGCGCCGCCGGCGCCGAGGTGCTCACCTGGCACGCCGGCCGCTCCCCGGGCCCCGGCCTGCCCGCCGAAGTGCTCGGCGCCGCCCGGCTGATCCGCCACGTCCGCCCCGACCTGCTGCACCTCCACAGCGCCAAGGCGGGACTGGCCGGACGGATCGCCGTACGGGGCCGCGTCCCCACCGTGTTCCAGCCGCACGCCTGGTCCTTCGACGCCGTCGGCGGCGCCACCGCCGCCCTCGCGCTGCGCTGGGAACGGGCCGGAGCCCGCTGGGCCGACCGGGTGCTCTGCGTCAGCGAGTCCGAACGCCGGGCCGGGGAAGCCGAAGGCATCACCGCCCGCTGGTCCGTGATCCGCAACGGCGTCGACCTCGACCGTTTCCGCCCCGCCCACCGCGACCCGGACCGCGACCGCGCCGAGGCACGGACCGCCCTCCCGCTGCCCGCCGCCCTCACCGGCAACGGGCCCCTCACCGTCTGCGTCGGCCGGCTCTGCCCCCAGAAGGGCCAGGACGTCCTGCTGCGCGCCTGGCCCGAACTGCTGGGCAACGTTCCCGAAGCCCGCCTCGCCCTCGTCGGCGACGGGCCCGACGCCGAGCGGCTGCGCCGCGCCGCCCCGCCCGGCGTGCACTTCGCGGGGGCCGCCGCCGACATCCGCCCGTGGCTTCGGGCCGCCGATCTCGTTGTACTGCCGTCGCGGTGGGAAGGCATGGCGCTCGCCCCGCTCGAAGCCATGGCCTGCGGCCGCCCGGTCCTGGTCTCCGACGTCAGCGGTGCCCGGGAGAGCCTGCCGCCCGGCCAGGGACGGCTCTGCCTGGTACCGCCGGAGGACCCGACGGCGCTGGCCAAGGCCCTGGGACGGCTGCTCACCGAACCGCGGCTGCTCACCGAACTCGGGGAGCAGGCCCAGCAGCACGCCCGGACGGAGTTCGACGTGCGGCGGACCACGGACGCGGTCACCGGCCTGTACCACGAACTGCTGGGCAGGCCCCGGCCCTTGAACCAGGAGAGCGTCAGCCGATGACGATGGACAGCGCACCCGCCCGGCACACGGGGCAGGGCGGCACGGCGCCCGCCGGCGGCGGCGCCTTCGCGCCCGCGCCACCCGCGGAAGCCCGCCGTGCCGTGCCCGCGATCCACCCCCCGCGCGGACCCCGGGCCGACCGGGCCCGGCCCGCGGTCCGGCCCCAGCGGATCAGCCGCCGCGACGGCGTCGCCGCGCTGGTGACCGCCGACGCCCTGGCCGCCGCCGTCACGGCGGCCACCCTGCCCGCGGACGTCCTGCCGCCGTCGGCCACCGGCCCCTGCATCGTCCTGCTCCTCGTCCTGCTCGCCGCCCTGCACGCGCAGGGCGGCCTCTACCGGCCCCGGCTCACCCCCTCCGCCCTGCTCGAACTGCCCGCGCTGGCCGGGCGGGCCGCCGTGCTGTGGTGCGGGGCCGCAGCCGTCCTCGCCACCACCGGGCCGCGGCAGTCCCTCGGCTGGAGCACCCTCCTGGGCGCCGTCGCCCTCCAGACCCTCCTGGTCTGCGCCGGCCGCGGCACCGTCCACGCGCTCCGCCGCCGCTCGGCCCTGCGTCACCCCGTCTCCACCCTCGTCGTCGGCCCCGGGGACGGGGCGGGCGCCGTCGCCGCCGCACTGCACGGACGCCCCGAGTACGGACTGCGGCCCGTGGGCATCGCCGACGCCGCCGCCCCCGCCGACGGGGAACGCGGCCAGCTCCCCGTACTCACCACCCACGAGGACGTCCGGCGCGCCGTCATCCAGAACTCCGTCCGGCACGCCGTGTTCACGCGGCCCCCCGAGGCCGACGAACGCACCGCCTCCCTGGTCCGGCTCTTCCACGACCACGGATGCCGGCTCTGGCTCGCCGACCCCGCCGGGACCGCCAAGGTCACCGGCATGCGCGTCGCGCAGCCCGCCGACCAGCTGTGGGGGTACGCCGTACAGCCGCTGCTGCCGCGCCCGGCCCGGACCGCCGAGCGCACCGCGAAGCGGGCCATCGACTCCCTCCTCGCCGCCCTCGCCCTCCTCGCCGCCGCTCCCGTCATGGGCGCCTGCGCACTGGCCGTACGGATCTCCGACGGACCCGGAGTGATCTTCCGTCAGGAACGGGTCGGCCTCTACGGACGCCCCTTCACCCTGCTGAAGTTCCGCACCCTGCGCGCCGACGAGCACGAATCCGCCACCCGATGGACCGTCGCCGGCGACCGCCGGATGAGCCCCGTCGGCTCCTTCCTGCGCAAGTCCTCCCTGGACGAACTGCCGCAACTGTGGAACGTCGTACGGGGTGACATGAGCCTGGTCGGCCCCCGCCCCGAACGGCCCTTCTTCGTCGCCAAGTTCAGCAGCGTCCACCCCGGCTACGAGGCCCGCCACCGGATGCCCGTCGGCATCACCGGACTCGCCCAGATCAACGGACTGCGCGGGGACACCTCCATCGAGGACCGGGCCCGCTTCGACAACCACTACATCGACACCTGGTCGCTGTGGCAGGACCTGTGGATCCTGGCGCGCACCGCGGCCTCCTTCTTCCGCTTCCGGCTGGGAGGGAGCTGACCGATGAGCCTCGCCGCCGCCGGGCCCGCCCGGATCACCGATCCGGCCGGCCCGCTGCGCCGCCACTGGCCGCTGCTGCCGCTGGCCGCGACCGTCCTGTTCCTCCTCGCCCCGCTCCCCGCCGGGGACGCGACCGCCTCCGGGAAGGTCGGCCCCGCCGACGCCGCCTCACTGCTGCTCGCCCTCGTCTGCGCCGTACAGGCGCTGCGCGGCCGGGTACGGACACTGACCCCGCTGGGCGTGCTCGTCCTCGGGGCCCCGGGCGTCGGGCTCGCCGTCTCCACCATGACCGCCGGGGACCCGTACGCCGCCCTGCCCGGGTTCGTGCGCTACCTCCAGGTCTTCGTGCTCGTCCCGGCGGCCGTGGTGCTGCTGGTGCGCGACGCCCGCGAATTCAGGCTCGCCGCCGGGTGCTTCGTGGTGCTGGCCCTCGTACAGGGCGCCGTCGGCGTCGCGCAGTTCGCGACCCACACCGGCGCCTCCTACCAGGGCGAGGACATCAGGGCCGTGGGCACCTTCGGCCCCGGCGACGTCATGGGCATGGCCACCGTCGTCGCGTACGGGCTGGTCGTGGCCACCGCCGCCGCCCTCGCGCCCGGCCTCCCCGCCAGGGTCCGCCGGATCGCCGGGGGCTGCGCGCTGGTCCTGGTCGTGCCGCTGGTGCTGTCCTTCAGCCGGGGCGCCTGGATCGCCACCGCGGGGGCCGCGCTGCTGGTGATGGGCCTGGCCGGCATCCGGCGGGCGCTGAAGGTGCTGGTCGCGCTGACCGCGCTGGGCGTGGTGCTGGTCGGCGGGCTCGGCGTCGGCTCCGAGATGGTCGCGGAGCGGCTGACCTCCATCACCCAGGTGTCGAGCGCGCCCGACCAGTCGGTCACCGACCGGTACACGATGTGGGCCGCCGCCGAGTCGATGTGGCGGGAGCGGCCGGCGGTGGGGGTGGGGCTCAAGGGCTTCCCCGCCCACCGCGACGGCCACTCCTCGCTCGGCCTGTCCTCCGGCAGCGACACCGGCGGCGCGGGCCAGGCGTTCATCAAGCAGCCGCTGCTGTCCCCGCACAACATGTACCTCCTCGTCCTCGGCGAGCAGGGCCTGACCGGACTGCTCGCCCTGGCGGGCGGCTGGGCGGCGCTCCTCGTCGCGGGCCTGCGCCGGTACGCCGCCGACCGCCCGGCGCGGGGGATCCGCGACTGCGGGCTGATCGCGCTCGGCCTCTTCGTGTGGCAGCTGACCGACTTCCTGTACGCGGACATCGGAGGGCCGTCCACCGTGCTCACCGGGGTGATCATCGGCCTGGCGGCCTGGTGGGCGCTGCCGTCGCCCGGGGGCGCGGGTGGTCCGGGTGGTCCGGGTGGTTCGGGCGTCCCGGGCTCTCCGGGCTCTCCGGGCGGCAGGGCCCTTGAGGGGCCGGCGGCCCGGTGACCGACACGACTCCCTGGCGGCGGGGGGGGGGGGGGGGGGGGGGGGGGGGGGGGGGGGGGGGGGGGGGGGGAGGGGGGGGGGGAGGATACTACCCCATCCGCCGCCCCACCAAGCCCCCCCGT